>JBLHNZ010000247.1:0-6114 GCA_047623245.1 Oceanicoccus sp.
GGGTCGTCGTGTTGGTGAATGACTTCAGCAAGGATATGTGCATGCAAAATCCCAAGGCTACAGCCTCTGCCATATAAGGGGTTGGTTCTAACTGCTGCATCTCCCACGGCAAAAAAATTGTGAGCGATCGGCTGATCGTTTTCTACGTAATGCCTCCATACCGCCTGAATATCTCCCATGCCAAAAGAGTCGGTTGTTGGTTGAATTTTTTCAGGATCTAACCAAGGTGCTAAGCCAGGAATACTGCGTCCAATAGCGTCAAAACCCTCTGGGCTAAGTACTGCTTGTCTTAACGTCTTTTCGTCGATCGGCAGGCATAAAATCACCGCAAAATTGCCATTGTCGCCGGGGAATACCCCGTATTTCAAATAACCTAAATCACCGGAAGAGCGCTCTTTGCTGTGGCGAGGAGGTTCTCCAACGCCCTCATTTAATTTGTAGTGGCGGGTGAAATAGACAATTTCAGCATTGTCCTTTTCCTCGTTGATGGTAGCCCCTTGTAGTCGAAACCAGTTCGGAAATTTGGTTGTTCTACCACTTGCATCGATCACAATGTCGGCCGGAAATTCAACCTTATTGCCGTCTTTTTCGTAATATAGACCTTTCATATCGACAGGGGCTGCCGTCGACTCTTCGCCTATGAAACCCGTGATATTGCAGTTGTTTATAATTTCTATATTGTCGATGCCTTCAACATAACGCCTCAATACTGTTTCAATCGTGGCGCGTCTGCACATCAGTATCCAAAGCTTTTCATCGCCTTCACTAGGCTTATATTTGGCCACTAATTCCGGTGCTAACATATCGGAAAAATCGATTCTTCGGGCTCCCGCGTGATAAAAATCTTCCAGTAATTTGGGGTAGTTGTCTTGCAGTAAATTGCACATCAGACCCAAAAATGCATGGGGGTGACGAAATTGTGCAGCCCCTTTGCGATCCCATTCAAAGAAGGCTTGATCGGCGCCCCCATCGGGCGGTGGCACATCGCGTTCGAACAACGTTATCTTATGTCCGTACTTGGCAAGTGCGAGACTGGTGCACATGCCGCAAATTCCGGAACCGACGATGGCAATTTTTTCACTCATTTCCACACCTTTTTTAGCTCGTGCTTATTAACTTCCCAGCTTCAGCATCAAGACTGTTCCTATTGAGCTTGCGCCGCTGGCAGGACAACACCGCGATGAGATTCTGTATAACCACTGTGGTGCTGGTAGCTTATAGCGCCTCCTATAATGACTGTGTCGATACCTATTGCGTCCCGCACATAACGGTGCCCGTCGCCAGGAACGTCCTGTACGAAATATTCCGGGCCTCTGTCTATTGTCGCTTCGTCGAAAATGGTGATGTCTGCAACATAATTGGGTTTCAGCAGCCCGCGATCAGGAATTCCCCAAATGGTGGCTGTGTCCAGAGTGATTTTCTTTATTGCTTGTTCGAGACTTAAAAGACCCGCTTTACGGACAAATTGACTAATTAAGTGACCTGTATCGCCAAAAGTTGCGAAAGACAAAATGTGAGCGCCTCCATCGCTTGCGCCAACGAGAACATTGGGATGCGCCAACAGCTCGCCCACCTTCTGAACATCGTTGTGCCCCATGTTGGCAGACAAAAAGTGCGCTTGCAGATCTTCTTCTAAGGAGATGTCAATCATAACGTCGATGGCAGTACTATTTCGCTGTTGCGCTATTTCAAGTAAAGTTTTTCCGACTAAAGCCTCGTTTTTTTCGTGCTTTACCTGGCGTAATATAAGTTGCTCCCACACAGACGTCATGCCTGCCGCTTCTGCTGTGAGCTTTGCACGCATTTCGCTATTGCTAAACGCGCCAATGATGTCCTCGTGACTACCAAAACGAATAATGCTGTACCAGCTGGGTAACCTGATGAATAGTAGGCTAGGCGATTCAAAACAAAAGCTGATGTCGATGGGTCGGGTTTGAACTTGTGGCCAGACTCTTGCGCCACGAGCGAACTGCTCTTCCACACGGGAAATAATTTTATCGACTGCATCAAAGCTATCGTTATTAACAAACAGTGGCGAAAACGTAGTTGTAATGTTGTAAGCCAAAGAAATGTCAGCCAGCTGATCAATACGAGCGACGGTTAAATCCGCGTCAAAAAACTCGTTAACAATTTGAAGAATACGACCGAATTCACCTAACACCGCGCTTAATGCGTTTAATTCTCGAGTGTCTGAATAGCGGCACGGTACAGGTTGCATTTTTTCGTCAAAATCGACAAAGCTTGTAGACATTCCTACTGCACCGGCGCGCAGGCACTCACGCAGTAGCTCTTGCATTGCCTCGACCTCCGCTTGCGTGGCAATACGCTGATTGGCCGCGTCGCCCATTACCCATAAACGTAATGCGCTATGACCAACCAAAGGCGCAACATTGATACTTAACTCAGACTCAATGCGCTTTACGAATTCGTCAAAAGTCTCCCAGTTCCACTCCACCCCTTGCTCAAAGGCGGCAATCGGCATCTCTTCTATTTGATTAAACATGCCGACCAGTTTCTTCCGATGTTCGGCTTTTAAAGGCGCGAGTGACAATGAACAATTTCCGGGTACTATAGTTGTTATACCATGCGCGATACTCGGCTTTGCATATCCGTCCCACAACAATTGCGCGTCAAAATGAGTGTGCGGGTCAATAAAACCGGGAGCGACTATTTTCCCCTCCGCGTCTATGACTTGCTTTGCGTCCTCACTGATTTTGCCAATGCGTAAGATGCGACCGTCTTTAATTCCAATGTCGCTGTTGTATGCCGGTAACCCTGATCCGTCGACAACACGGCCGTTTTTCACTAATAGATCTAACATATCGTTACACTACTCATTTATTGTATCTGTTATATGATGCACTGAGTGCGGCTTGTACTTTTTCCCAGCTTTGGCCCCTTAAATCATCGAGTGTAGTTGCTTCGCAATCTTGCATTAGCTTTTCGGTTGCAACCACATCGAGCGCAATTTCACTGGTTCCACCATTGCTGTAGAGAATAGTAACTACTAGCTCGGCTGCTCCTTCGTGTGCCGCAGCGATCCGAGAATTGGCAATGACAGCCACGGTTATTGCGTATTTATCGGCGGTTCAAGAAAAATAACGTCGCTCGGCATAATGGGATTGTGTTCGTGGGCCGAGCCGGGTGCTGCGGTCGGCCGCATAAAAATGTGAAGGTTCCAACTTTGTAGCTGATTGAGGGCGTCTTCAGTTTTCAGCTCTGAGAGCTCTCGTGCAGCGATCGATTGCCAATTGTCACCATCGCTTGGAAATAGGGATTTTCGAGCTCTGGATAAAGTCATATAGGTTCCCTTGATAAAGTCGTATAAGTGCTCTTGATAAAGTCGTATAAGTGCTCTGTTTGACGAAATGTCGATGTGTCTCCAGATCGATGTGTGTACGGAAATATTTTTATTGTTATTTTTATGCGAAAAATACGATGGACGATATTTTTCACAGTTATCGCTTAGATTTTCTTTAGTCGCCCAATCTACCACTCAATTGTGTCGCAGAAAACCTTAACCTGAGCTCTTTCCATTAACATATTTTAACATTTATCTAATTGAATCAAGGCGCCTTTGCTCATCTATAACCTCTTGGTGTTGCTCTTATTGAAAGGTGCTTTTGGTCAGTGACATTATGAATAGTGGCTTATGAACTCCGAAACTGCGACATAGTCGACAGTACATATGTGGTGTAAGCCCGTCATGTAGTTTCGACAAGGAGTAAAATACCTTTATTCAACCGTATTACGCCACGCTAACCTATCGTGATATTCAAGAGGCCAATCATGACCATACGTTCGGACAGTGCTTGTAAAAGATACATCGAACAATTTAGCCCACTGAATCAAATTTCTGATATTTATCGCGGACAATTTGCCTGTACTTTGGACATTATCTCTATCGCGTCTGGAGAACCTATAGTCAGGAAGCTAAAGCGGTCGAGTGATATTCATTTCTTGATAAAGGGCGCAATTGAAGTGCGCCAGTCTTTCGAACAACGACTGAGCATTGATCATAGTTCTGCTCAATGCCAAAAATCCCTCGAGAGTTTATTGGACGACCGGGGTAGCATTAAGGCGGTTGATGACTGCACGATTCTCGTTGTTAAACAGGGTACCCTCGAGCAATTTTTGTCTTGGAGTTTAGACAGTAACATTTATCATAATCGTGGCGATGAGTTATCTTTGGAGTCGGTGGAAAAAATTGACGACAGTTATCAGGAAGACTGGGATAGTGCGTTTGTTAAGTCCCCGTTAGCAGCTAATTTGCCCGGTTCAGAAATTCATAAGTTGCTTTTGCAGCTTGAAAATATAGAGGTACAGTGTGGTGACACAATCGTAAAAAACCACAGTGTAGGTGATTACTTTTATGTGGTTAAAGAAGGTGTCGCACAGGTTCAGACTGAGCGAAGCGGACCACATAAAGGGGCAACATTTGAGCTGACAGCGGGTAATTATTTTGGTGATGAGGCACTTGTCGCCGATACTATTAGAAACGCCTCTGTCACGATGCTATCCGATGGTATTTTGGGGCGATTAAACGCCGACGCCTTTAATCGTCTTATTAAACGCCATTTGGTCACGCATCTTACACCCGATGTACATGTCTCTTCTGACGAGTTGCAAATGATCGATGTACGTTTGCCTATCGAATTTAGGGCCGACCACAAAGAAGGTAGTAACAATATTCCGATAAGCGCATTACGAAATAGGCTAACCAATATGAAGCAGTCATTACTGTACGTGGTGACGCCAGCAAATGACAGCCGCTCAGAGCTTGCAACCTATCTCTTGAGACAAGCCGGCTTTCAGGCTTATCAGTGCTCCGAGTTGGTACAGGAAAAAAGCGCTTAAACAAAGGTGGACAGTAAGGCAGCCCAATGGATCGATTTTATAGAATTTGCCGAATGGCATCGATCCGATCTTCAGCGCCTGGATAGGACCACTTAATGAAGTCAACAACTAGCGCTGTCTGATCAGACCAGGGCGTCGACCATGTTTTCAATGAGAGCAGCGCCTACCCAAGTGAGAGGCGGTAGTATCAAGTAAAGTACTAGCCGAGCCAGCGCGGAAACGTCGAAGGGCCACTCAGAAACTTGGCGAATCTCACGCCTATAGAGTAATAAGGGATTGAGTTGATCGAGTTTATCTGTAGCACTAAAATCAATATTGGGTTCCGGTCGCAGCGCCGCAAGTTGTCTATCAATAGCGTCGAGTTCTTCCCGTTTGGTGCTTCGCAAACGTTGATGCATTGGCCATACTGGAATAAAAAACAGTGCGAGCATTGGCACTGTAGTAATAGCGAAGCCCGGTGTGAATGCGACCCAGTTGGAATCGGAATCGATAACAAGTAATACAAAAAGGGCCTGCGCGCCGATAATAGAGAGTGTAGACATCACTGCTACCTTGGCAAGAGTCACATGACTTGATCCGCGTAACAAATCTAATTTCAGACGCTGTCCCAGCGTTGCTAATAGTCTTGCGTTGAGTATCAGGGAAGAATTGGCGGTCATCAATGTCACCCAAACCAGAGCTGCACCCAGCGAAGTGGCATACTGATTCGAAGCAAAGATATCCAGGATGTTCCGTCCGTAGGACCATTCCAGCAAACATATATGGCAAAGCCACAGGACTAAGGCACTAGCGGTGACAACGAACGTCCAACGTGCACTTTGATGCGTGAATTGGCGTCGCCACATCGAAATCTCTTCCGAAGTCGCGTCTAACATGGGTGCGACTTCGTCAAATGCTACAAGAGTACGATCAATAATATGTGCAAACACCGGCACGATATAAGAGCATGTTGCGATCAGGAACAGTTTCAGATAGATACTGACTTCGATGGTAGAATTGACATTCTCGCTGACGAAACCGAGAACAGCCCATAACACCAAAAAAATCAGTAAGCCTGTGATTGGCTTCCCGAACTTAAATGGCAGTATCAGTCGTAGCATCCATATTCGGTAGGTCGGTGTTATTTCAGGCATTCGCTATGCTCATTTTTTCAATTCTTATTATTTCGAACGTCACATTAATTTCTGCTAAAAAGTGTAGTGGAAACCGTTTGTCCCTGCTATGAATACTGGCGACAGTCACCACGATCCGTTATTA
>JBLHNZ010000248.1:0-6099 GCA_047623245.1 Oceanicoccus sp.
TCGAAGAATTTCAGGATAGCGGTAAAAGTTTACATATTCATGCCTTGATTTTGGTTGAGCGAGAAGGGCAAAAACGAATTGTTATTGGTAATAAAGGGAGTCGCTTACGTTTGATCGGCCAGGAAGCACGAATGGATATGGAAAGGATGTTTGAGCGGAAAGTTATGTTGAAACTGTGGGTTAAAGTCAAATCAGGTTGGTCCGATGACGATAGGGCATTACGGAGTCTGGGTTACAGTGATTAGGATTAAGGTGCCTGCGGTTTGGACGACGAATGTGGGGCACTGATCAGTGCGTGTTGACTCGCAGCAAGCCTACGTTTTACACACAAGGGATTATCGCGATAGCAGCCTATTGGTTGAGTTGCTGACTCCCGAGTACGGTAGAGTTAGCGGCGTTGCACGGGGAATTCGCTCAAAAAATAAATCGACCAAGCAACGACGGAGTCTTATGCAGCCGTTTACGTCATTGTTGGTTTCCTGGAGCGGTAACACCGATTTAAAAACACTTACCCATTTCGAAAGTCTTGCATTTACTCCAAAACTCACAGGACGGAATCTATTCAGCGCTTTGTATGTTAACGAGCTGTTAACCCGACTACTTCAACACTCTGGAGAGTCCCCGGAAATATTTACACTGTACCAATGGGTTCTTCAGGATCTAAGGCAGTCAGAGTCGATAGAAGTAACTTTAAGGCAGTTCGAGCTGCGTTTATTGGAGTATCTGGGGTATGGATTCGATTTTGAAGCAGATTGCGAGACGGGCGAGAAAATTCGTGACGACCAACAATACCTACTAAACCTCGATACTGGCTTTAGTTGGATCAGGCAGGAATCAGTTCCCATGTCGTTGCGCGAGAGAGTGTTTAATGGGCACGATATTACAGCGCTAGCTTGCGGGAATTATGACGTTGATGTTGGCCGTGTCGCGAAACGCTTATGTAGGATGGCATTACGTGTTCATTTAGGCGATAAGCCCCTAAAAAGTCGTGAATTATTTGGCCCAATTTAAATGTCATTACTGTTGAGTGTTTTATGATCCTTGGAATTGGTACTGACCTGGTTAAGATTGAACGGATATCAAAGTCTCTGGAAAGGTCTGGGGAGAAATTTGCCAGGCGAATTTTGGCGACCGCTGAACTAAGCGATTTTACTAATAGTAAAAGTCCTGCGCAATTTTTAGCCAAACGATTTGCAGTTAAGGAAGCGGCTGGAAAGGCCTTGGGTACTGGCATAGGGCAAGGTGTAAGCTGGCAAGACATTACCGTTGAACACGACAAAATTGGTGCGCCAATTCTAAAATTTAAAGGTCGCGCAGCTGAACTGGCAGAGCTGAAGGGTGTCGAAGTGATGCATGTGAGTATCAGCGACGAAATTGAGTACGCAACAGCATTTGTAATCCTTTCTAGAAATTGATTTACTAGGTAATCTTACCGGAGAGGCAGTTTAAAGTTGTTCTTTCTGGAATGTTTTCAGACCGACCGCTAGCGGCGCGGACCAAAGAAAAAGGCATCAAGGATTTATGGAATTCCCAACTATCGAAGATTGTATCGGCTCGACACCACTTGTTCGTTTACAGCGTTTGTCTAACAATACTTCAAATACGATATTGTTGAAGCTAGAGGGTAATAACCCCGCCGGGTCGGTGAAAGATCGACCAGCAATGAGCATGATAAATCGAGCTGAACGTAGGGGCGACATTAAACCCGGCGATACTTTAATTGAAGCGACTAGCGGCAATACCGGTATCGCCTTGGCTATGGCGGCGGCAATAAAAGGGTATAAAATGGTTTTGATTATGCCCGACCACATGAGCTCTGAACGCAAGTTGGCGATGTCTGCCTATGGCGCAAAACTCATTGGAGTCAGTCAAATTACTGGGATGGAGGGAGCAAGGGATCTCGCTCTCAAAATGCAGGCTAACGGGGAAGGGGTCGTGCTCGACCAGTTTGCTAATTCTGACAATCCCATTGCTCATTACGAAGGAACTGGACCGGAAATATGGGAACAGAGCCATCAAAAAATCACTCATTTCGTAAGTTCAATGGGAACTACCGGCACGATTATGGGCGTGTCTCGGTTTTTGAAAGAACAAAATCCCGCAATCGAAATTGTTGGGCTGCAACCAAAGGACGGTTCCAGTATTCCCGGTATTCGAAGATGGCCGAAGGAATACCTACCCTCTATTTTTGACGAAAATCGAGTCGATAGAATTATCGATATTGACCAGAGCGAAGCAGAAGAAACAATGAAAAAATTGGCTACTAAAGAAGGGATTTTTTGTGGTGTTTCATCAGGCGGGGCAGTAGCAGGAGCTTTGAGTCTCTCTCAGGAAGTGGAAAACGCAGTGATTGTGGCAATAATTTGTGATCGCGGAGATCGTTATTTGTCGACAGGAGTTTTCTAAAGTTCCTGAAATAGGTTTACCTCATTTGAAACGCTGCAAAAATTTCAATATCTAAAGTGAAGAAGAAAACAGCATGGTTAAAGTTCGGGAAGAACATCCAGAAAATGAGGACGGTTCTGTCAATATTGATCAATGGTTGGCGAGGCTTCCTGTCGGTAGCCATGTAGAGAAAGAGTCGCTTCAGTTAGCCTGCGAAATGAGTCTAAATGCGGAACTAGAGGCCAAATCAGTTTCTGATAAAGCATGGGATGACAACACTAGCAGTTTTCGTATCGGTCTCGAAATGGCTGAAATTCTTGCCGAATTACACCTAGATCAAGAAACAATTGTTGCAGCAATATTGTATCGCTGCGTTCGAGAAGACAAGCTGTCGATTGAAACTGTTAAAACCTCTTTTGGTCCTGTCATAGCCAAAATGATTGATGGCGTCTTAAGGATGGCGGCGATGAGTCGAGTCGTCTCTGGTGACAATCCCGTTTTGGGGCAAGCAGAAGCACAAAAAGACAACATTAGGAAGATGCTTGTCGCATTAGTTGACGACGTAAGGGTCGCGCTTATAAAGCTTGCCGAACGGACATGCGCTATTCGGGCAGTAAAAAATAACCCGGCTAAGCGTTATAGAGTCGCAAGAGAGGTTTATGACGTATATGCGCCGCTAGCGCACCGATTGGGTATCGGTTACATCAAGTGGGAGCTGGAGGACTTATCATTCAGATACATTCAGCCAACAGCGTATAAAAAAATTGCAAAACTACTCGACGGCAAACGAAAAGACCGCGAAGGATTTATCGATTCGGTGATCGATACCTTGAATAGTTCTTTGGAAGTCGCTGGTATTAGCGGTGCATTGAGCGGTCGTGCAAAACATATCTACAGTATTTGGCGAAAAATGCAGCGAAAAGGTATCGGTTTTTCGCAAGTGTTTGATATTCGAGCTGTTCGCATCCTGGTTCCAAGTGTTAGAGATTGCTATGCGGTGCTAGGCCTGGTCCACGGTCTGTGGCGAAATATACCCAATGAGTTTGACGACTATATCGCAACGTCCAAGGACAACGGTTATCGATCGCTACATACTGCTGTTGTTGGCCCCGAAGGTAAAATACTAGAGATTCAAATTCGTACCTTCGACATGCACGAAGAAGCGGAGTTCGGTGTCTGTGCACATTGGAAATACAAAGGTAGCGATAATCAAGGTGGCAGTAGTTATGAGGATAAAATCTCGTGGTTACGACAGGTCCTTGACTGGCAGGAAGAGCTGGGGAGCGGTCCTGCCGAAGTGGCTGAACAATTTTCGAGTGCCCAGGATCGTATATACGTTTTTACTCCCGAAGGGCATGTAGTGAATCTGGCACACGGGTCGACACCTCTTGATTTTGCGTATCATATCCATACAGAGGTCGGGCATCGTTGTCGAGGGGCCAAAGTTAACGGCCGGATCGTTCCTCTCACCTATAATTTACAAATGTCGGAACAAGTCGAAATTTTAACAGGTAAGGAAGATGCACCGCGGAGAGATTGGTTACAGCCCGGTCTGGCGTATCTAAAATCCAGTCGGGCTCGTGCAAAAGTTCAAAACTGGTTTAAGCAACAAGCTCGCGAAGACAATGTTGCGGCAGGCAGAGCGCTAATAGAAAAAATATTTAAGCGGCTAGCATTGAACAGTCTTGATTATAAAGCTGTTTCAAAATATTTTGGTTATCGAGCTGTCGAGGATATGTATGCATCCGTGGGAGCGGGAGATATCAGTTCTGGTCAGATATTAAAGGCGACTCAACAATTATTCGGAGAAGTTGAGGCACCGGTACTTTCCCCAACAATCGAAAAATCTGCAAAGCCAGTAAGTAACGTCATTACAGTGCGTGGTGTCGGCAATTTAATGACGAATTTCGCGGCTTGCTGTAAGCCTTTACCTGGAGACCGGATAATTGGTTATGTCACAATGGGCCGAGGCGTCAGCATTCACCGTCAGGATTGCAATAAGATACTGCAGTTACAATACACTGACCCCGAACGTATCATCGAGGTAGACTGGGGGCAGGCGGCTCCGCAAACCTATCCGGTAGATATTATTGTCGAGGCCTATGACCGCAGTGGTTTACTTCGCGATATTACGACATTGTTGGCTAACGCTCGCATTGATGTCATTGCGGTAACAACTCGATCTGACAAGGATAAGAATACAGCAACGATGAAACTAACAATAGAAATTATTGGGTTGGAAGCGCTCGGAACGCTACTAGCAAAAATCAATCGCTTACCAAATGTTTTGAATGCACAGCGTGTTCGCGAGGGATAACAGTAATGGATCAGCATCCCCAAAAAGGACCGTGCTATACCCTAGATGACTTGCTGTTATTAATGAGTCGTTTACGAGACCCAGTCGATGGGTGTCCTTGGGACAGAGCCCAGAATTTTTCAAGTATTGTTCCCCATACAATAGAAGAATGTTACGAGCTTGCAGACGCTATTGAAAATACCAATGAAAACCAAATAAAAGAGGAGCTGGGTGACCTGCTATTTCAAGTTGTATTTTACGCACAGTTAGCCAGCGAAAAACAACAATTTACTTTTAGCGAAGTGGTCGCCTCACTTGTTGAAAAATTGCTGCGTCGCCACCCTCATGTTTTCCCCGATGGGACACTTCAAAGCAGAGCGTCGAAGATGTCGGTTGCAACAGAGGAAATTTCCAGCAGTTGGGACAAAATTAAAAAGGAGGAGCGCCATGGCAAGCATCAATACTCCATTACCGATGATGTTCCACTGGCATTACCGGCTCTGACAAGAAGTTTAAAGTTGCAAAAAAGGGTTGCGAAAGTAGGCTTTGACTTCGAAGATATTGATGGGGCCTTGAAGAGTTTGCAGTCTGAAATCAGTGAGCTGATCGAGGCTGGAAGAGATCATGGTATTGCCGAGCTGGAAGAAGAATTAGGCGATGTCATATTTTCCTCAGTTAACGTGGCAAGGTTTCTTAAGATCGACCCAGAATCCATACTAAGAAAGACTAATAAGAAGTTCGAAAATAGATTTCGTTACATTGAAGAGCAATTACTTGCTGCTGGAAACAGCCTCGATAATGCCGATATAGAGTTGATGGACAGATACTGGGATGAGGCAAAAACAAAAGGATTATGATCTCAGCTGAGCTTGTCTTGTAGAGGCTCCGGCAGCCGCAAAGTCTGTGGAACCAAAGTATTAATGCACAAAGAAGCGCGCCCGTTTAAGAGTTCCGCAATAATTGTGTTGATACCTATAAGTTTAGAACGTTAACTTGAGAGTTCATTTTGCATAGTGATAGTCTTTTCAAAACACTATCCGTCAGCCTGATTGAACAGCGTCGTCTAGTTAGTTTTTCTATTTAAGTTATTGTTTTAAAATAGTATTTTACTGTTCTGTATTTTTTCATAGCAGTTTGTGATCGTACTTTAACTTGAGATTAGCCCGGGTTCTGTGTATGGTGTTGCGCTCTTTGACATGTGCGCCTTATAGTAATGTTCGGCGGAAATTACCACAGAAACCCTATTCATCGATACATTTATTGGTTTAAGTTATCTAGACGCTAAAGACAGAAAAAGTATCTTAGATAGATTGGCCAGGAAATTTTAGGAGCATTTACATGCGAGCAATATTATTAGGGCCTCCCGGTGCCGGAAAGGGTACGCAGGCGCAATTTATTACCGAGAAGTTTGGTATACC
>JBLHNZ010000249.1:0-6093 GCA_047623245.1 Oceanicoccus sp.
AGCGGTGTGTTCTTACTTCGGCGGTAGCTTCAGGGTTCTTTAGATAACCATTCATCGATTGGGGACCCCGCCAGCAAATTTCTCCGATTTCCCCGCTCGCACATTCCCGGCCATTGTCGTCGAGAACGGCCTGTTCGCTCATAATAGTCGGCACTCCCCAGTAATTGCCTTCGCCGAATTCGGTGGGTGAATGATCATAGAATACACAGGGGGCAGGAGTAAATTCGGTCTGGCCGCTACCGAGATGGAAATCACAGTCAAATACTTTTCTTAATTCGACCAAAGTCGTCGAACTCATGGGAGCCATACCATAAATAGCGGCAGTGAGAGTGCTGAAATCGCGTTCTCGTACACCGGGAACGGATAATAAGGCCGACCACATCATTGGTAATAACACGGTACTCTGAATGCTTTCTTCTTCTAATGCTGCGACTACAGCGGCAGGGTCGAATCCCGAGTGTATGACAAATGTTCCCGATATTTGTAATGTACTCATGGCATTGTTGATCGCTGTCGTGTGGAACATCGGGAGTATATTGAGCTGCGAACCCCCTTTGGTAAAACCCAGGCTAAGAGGGTTATTGAGGCTCGCAAGTGTTAGTGCCAGATGTGAGGTTTCTACCCCCTTAGGGCGCGAAGTCGTGCCGCTGGTGTACAAAACGAGAGCGACATCGCGATCATTAATAATGGTGTCGAGAATTTCATCGTCGCTCTGATTATTAAGTATATTACTTAATGTGGTGTCGGCCTGTCCGGACGTCTCGCCTAAAGACAATTTGAAATGGATGTCAGGAAGACCTTGCGCGCACTGACAGCAGAGTTCTTCGAGTTCGGAATCATAAATCAGCGCGCTAACTTCACCGTGCTCAAAGTTATAGCGAACATCTTCGGAGTTTTGAAGATAGTTAATAGGAACGACTACGATGCCTGCCTTAAAGCAGGCAAACATAACAGCCAATACATTAGTGCTATTACTTGCGACTAGGGCAGCTCGATCTCCCTGGCATAGTCCATTGGCGCGCAAGCCATGGGCAATTTTGTTTGCGCGACTATTAAGTTCCGCATAACTCGTCGCTCGCCGTTGTCCATCAATGATTTCCACCGCGGCTATTGTCTGCCCAACGCTGCGTGCTCTTCGTCTCAGCATGTCGCCCATTGCGACACGACTAATGATGTTGAAATTTAATTGTTCTTCAAGAATTTCGCTATTATTCATTAGTTCTTTCATTGTTTTTTTCTCCTGAGGTATTATTGAATATGCACCATGGCGACCACCGGATCGGGGTATATTGAAGAATGTTTACAAAGTCAGTCGTCCGTTAACCTAATTATAATTCAGTGCTGTTTTTTGGCTAATTGCTTATATCGCAGCATTCTTGGCAGATTCTAGGTATGAACAGGCCCTAAGTATCGGTAGAATCAATTTCGCCTACTAGCGCTCTTTTTTATATATCATAATTGATGAAGTGTTTTGTTGAAAGCAGTATGATCGGTGTGTTTTACCCGCTGGTAAACGCGAATTGTTGATACTTCTTACACGGTAATACTACGCTGTTTTCTTAAGGAAATAGCAAAAATACTACGGCTTTTCACACACAATCGAAAAGAACTAAAAATAATAGAGAGAAAAATTTTGTGAAAAAACTTAATAGTCTTATTTTGA
This sequence comes from Oceanicoccus sp., assembly GCA_047623245.1. GTDB lineage: Bacteria > Pseudomonadota > Gammaproteobacteria > Pseudomonadales > Dasaniaceae > Oceanicoccus. The sequence continues at coordinate 1,664 of JBLHNZ010000249.1, forward strand.
AAATCTTGGCTTTCGCGATAACCGTCGACGTATCGGGAGCAGCTTTAACAAATGATAAGGCTGCTTTTCGAGCGTTATATAAAGAGCTTGTAGAAATTAACACAACGTTGTCGGTCGGGAGTTGTACCGATGCCGCGAACGCAATGGCTGTTCACTTGAGGTCGGCGGGTATCCCCGACGGAGATGTTAACGTTATTGTGCCAGATAAATGGCCTAAGCAAGGGAATTTAGTTGCTGCTCTACGAGGCTCGATGCCCGATTCAGAAGCGATTCTTTTGTTAGCTCATATCGACGTAGTGGAAGCTAATCGAGACGATTGGGAGCGCGATCCATTCAAACTAGTCGAGGAAAATGGTTATTTTTTTGGCCGAGGAACGTCCGATGATAAAGCGATGGCAGCCATTTTCGTCGATGTATTGGTAAGAATGAGTCGGTCTGGGTATCGTCCTGACCGCACCATAAAATTGGTCTTAACCTGTGGTGAGGAAACCCCTAATACCTTCAATGGAGCTAGCTATCTTCTCGAACATCATAGAGCATTGATAGAGGCCAGATTTGCGATTAACGAAGGAGGAGGAGGCCGACTGGATAACGCTGGTCGACCCATATTTAATGCCATTCAGGCCGGCGAAAAATTGTATCAGGATTATCGATTGGAAACTGTGAACTCCGGGGGGCATTCGTCGAGACCGCGTGATGATAACGCTATCTACAGCCTCTCAATGGCCCTCAACAAGATTTCTAAGTATTCGTTTCCAATTGAGTTTAACGGTACCACGCGGGGTTATTTCGAGCGGCTTTCGTCTATTGAGACAGGGCAAATTGCCGAAGATATGAAAGCTATTCTAAGTCATCCTCCAGGACCAGAAGCACTTGCTCGTATGGTCGGAAATTCCAGCTACAATAGTGTACTGCATACGACTTGTGTGGCGACGATGCTCGATGCTGGTCACGCGCCAAATGCACTACCTCAACGCGCGAGTGCAAACGTAAACTGTCGAATTTTTCCGGGTACGACCCAAGAAGAGATTCGCCGGCAGCTAGAATCAGTCGTCAACGATACAGACGTTTCGGTGAGTTTTGTGGATCCGCCGGAGTCGACGTCACCGCCGCCACCTTTAACTCGAGAAATCCTCGAGCCAATCGAAAAACTTACAGAAGAGATGTGGCCCGGAATTCCAGTAGTCCCGACTATGATCGCCGGGGGAACCGACGGACGCTTTCTTACGCCTGCGGGTATTCCGACCTACGGCGTTAGCGGCTTATTCGCAGTGCCGGGTGAGTCCAATGCACATGGCCTGAACGAGAAGATGCGAGTGAATTCTCTATTTGATGGTCGGGAGTTTCTCGGTCGCCTGATCAGGATATACGCGGGAGGAAAATGATGATGGCAGTGCTTTTTGTAGTGGTGAGATAGGGTCTCGATGACAGGAAGTGAACTTTATCTGCGGAATTAGCGCTAAGAGACTGGAAGCCGGTGCCTATTTGGAAGAGCGTAATCCCTTCAGTGTATCGGGCCCACATTGTATACACGATGAGACTATGGCGGGGAACTAGTTGGAAGTTTCCTTGTTGATGGCGGCAGGCTTTGTTTAAGTCTTCTGAGTCATTTTTTCAGTTGTCCTATTTCGAGTTGATTTCAGGACAGTTTTTTTGCGGGCTGTTTTTTTTGGCCTAGGGAAAGCTCGTTGGTTTTTGGGCTGATGCTGAAGTTGAAGTAAGCCAATTTTATGGCTGATGCTAACGGTTACAGGTACAATTATCGGGTCATTTTTTGTTATTGTACAGACACTCATCCGACTATTGATTGTCGGGCTCGTATCTGTATTATGGCTTTTTTTTTTAACAGGATGAGAGAATAAATTATGCTAAAGCTTTATGGATTTCCCGTGAGTAACTATTTTAACATGGTCAAAATGGCTCTTATTGAGAAAGGGCTCGATTACGAGTTCGTCGATGTGAAGCCGAGTCAAGATGAAGCGTTTCTCGTTAAGAGCCCTATGGGTAAAGTGCCTTGTTTGGAGACAGACCAAGGTTTTATTAGTGAAAGTGATGTGATTTTTGATTACCTTGAGGATGTGGGTAAAGGCCCAGCGCTTTTGCCAGAAGACGCGTACTCAAGAGCGAAGGTTCGCGAACTGGTCAAAGAAATCGAACTATACATTGAGCTTCCTGCTAGAAGCTGTTTTCAGGAGGCTTTTTTCGGAGGCAGTGTTAGCGATGAAGTCAAAGAAAAAGCCAAGGCAAATTTGGCGAAAGGGATTGATTGCCTGAAACGTAATGGAAAATTTTCTCCCTATATTGCCGGTGAAGAATTCACTTACGCCGATATCATGTTTATGTATGCTATCAATTTGGCGGGCTCGTGCGCTAAGCGCGTGTTGGGAATGAATTTGTTCGAAGATTTCCCAGAAGCAAAAGCGTTGTCAGAACTGATTGCGCAAAGAGAGTCAGCTATCCAAATAGCAGCTGATCAGAAAGCATAATTTCTTTTTGTACTGACAAGGCGTGCGTAGACTCTTAGAGTCATCGCCTTGTCGCCATTTATGCACTAATGATCTGGGCCCTTCTGCTGGGGTCTTTAGGTAATACAGCGATTATTATCGAGCTAGTATGCAGCTACTTTTCAGTCTTATTTTCTCTACATTCTTTCATTTGGAATCTCGGTTTGACTGATAGGTATTTGAAAATTGCCGGATCAGATTGAGCTATACTTCGAAATACTTACCCATGTTCCATACTATAGAGCCAAAGGATTACTAACTGAGTAAGCTGATGTTAGTCACTATGGTCATCGCGTTAGTTTTAGCGATTGGTGGGGTGCGAGCCCTATTTGGATGGATAATCTATTCGAAGAATCAGAGGCGACTCATGTCTCTTCAATCGCTGCCGAGGTCGGAGCAACCTCAGTGCTCGCTATTTTGCGCATCCAGATGACGAGTAATTGATAGCCAGTCTGCTAATTAGACCGACAGAGTATGACGGCGCCGTTACTCGCATGATAACGGCGACTAAAGACGAAGCGGGCACACCTCTAGCAAAGATTTCTCGTACAGAGGACTTGGGTATTATTCGCCATGCCGAATTGCTTAAGAATGGATATGCGCTCGGTGTCAGAGAACAACTAGTTTAGGATTACCCCGAAAGCTATTGCCTATATTCTTGCTCCACGTTCAATGATGGATACATTGGGTGGTGACATGGGCCAACGCATCATGGCTAACCAGCCAACACCAACGCATGCCATGCCAGGAGAGTCTTGGGCAAAAACTGGGGGTGGAATATTCATGCTTCTCAGAGAAACTATGTAAGAAATGCCTATGGATTTACAGCTTGGTTTGTCCATGGGCTTTACGATAAGGAACACTACTATTTAGAATATATAGATTAGAAACCCTGAGAACAAAATGGCCTTTCATAATGTTAAATTTTGACTCTGGTTCCGGCCAATATGCTCATTTCTATTTGTGAGAAGGGCTTTCGTGGGTTTACCTCAGAGTCATCCAGGTTTTTTCATTCAGTTCTGTCTCAGCTATAATAAGCGTAAACGTCCTTTTTGATCGCATCGAAAGATGGTTTCAACAGTTTACTAGCACAAAGATAGAACGTAAGGTGCTTTAGCGACCGTCGAATGCGAGAGTCGTTGCAACGAAAATATTCAATAATCAGAATTGCGAAGGTGCAAATCCTGTCACTACGCTTAGTCCTATCTCCCGACCTAGGGCGGTCATTGGATGAACGACGACAAGTCCTCGAATGGATTTTTTGAGTTTACCCATGTCTGCCTGCTCAGCCTTTGTGAGGGCCCGGTTAAACGCTAATGCTTGTACGTCCTGTATCTGACTATTCACCTGTTGATTTTGTTGGCCTTTAAGGGAACCAATTTTTCTTTTCGTGGTGGTTATTTCTGTTCTGAATTGAGCGATGAGCGCATGATCGTTGCGTTCTTCAGCGGTCGTCAGTTTACGTTGGCATTTATCCAACCGATTGGTTAGTTGTTGCAATTCTTGTTTCAAGTTCATGATTTCACCATTGATACGTCGGTAGACTCTATTGCGCCTAGGCATTTCAGCGCGAGGCTATTGTATCAGTAAGTGGGTTGCACTTGTTAGGTAGCATGTCATTGTTGCTATTGTGAGCTACTCGCGTCGTAGCTCTGGAAAAATAGACTGGCTTTGCTGTTGAAAGCAGAGGTCTGCTCGTAAATAGCGGTGATAGCAGAAAAGAAATGGTTTCAGCTCCTGATGTAAGGGGAAAGACAGGCAGTTTTAGAGTGGATGTCGGCCAGATTTTGGCTATTGACCACTATTTCGTTTGGAAAGTTCATAGGTGAAAAATTTCAGCGAGCATAAATGGAGGTTTGTGCCCAGAACGCTCGGCCTAAGGTAGACATCGAAGCGGACACTGTCGATAATACGGAGTATTGAAAA
>JBLHNZ010000250.1:0-6090 GCA_047623245.1 Oceanicoccus sp.
CATCGAACCGCTCTAGCTCATCGTCATTTTTCAAAACGTCAGCGAGGATGGAAGGAGACAATGCGTCAACAATTTCCATGGGTGGAAACACGGGCTCACCCAACGTGTTATTCAATTCGGATAATTCGTCCTGTATGGCGTCAATGCCGGAATTGTCTCGGGTTTCTCGCGGAGTCAATGCGCATGAACTAATAAAGAGAGCTATTATTCCAAGCACTACTATCTGCCGATATCGCATTATTTTTCCTGCCTGATCGAAACACTATTTAACATTAATTTAAGAACATTACCGCTATGGAGAACACGGACGCTATCTTTATCGATAGAAACCACTTTAACGCCGCCAGCTGACTCACCTTCAGTAATGGCCTTGCCATTGATCACAGCTACCCTGCGATCGCCACTAATTAGAATACTCTCTAGAGTTAAAACGCTAGTGGTACTGTCAGCTGCTCGAAAATTCGACGGCTGCGTTGGATCTTGCAGACCGTACACGAAGTCGAAACTTGCAGTTGTTAAAACGAAAACAAGAACGATTTTATACACCCAACAATTCCTCGGACAAACTGATCGTGTGCACTTCGAGGGTGATCGTAGCATTCGGATAGTCGCTGACCTCGTAATGCAAGTTGTCCCAATAGAATTGCCAGGGCAATTTTTCCAGGTTATTGAAATAGGCGATAGTCGACATGTAACCTCCTTGCAACTGCAATACAAACGAATGCCGAAAGAGCCCTTGCTGCCCCGCCACTTTATTCTGAGACTTGCTCACATTATCGGCCGACATCGCATTCGTAGTCTCAACACCCGTCGGCAGTAACGAAACCACAGGCATGTTTTCAACACTTAGTAATTTAAGCCCCTTATTTTGAACCAGTACACGTTCAAGAACTTCAGGCATTAAGCGCGGCGGTATGAGTCCTAACACTGTTTTTTGGATGTTGCTATTCAACTCATCCAATTCGCTTTGCAGCTGATTCAGCAGCTGTTCCTTACTACGATTAACACCAGCCGTAAGCTCCGCAGTGAGTAACTGCTGCTCACTACGTTGCTGCGCGATCTGAAGCTTAAGCCGGATAGCTTCCTTCTTAAATAGTGACCGCTCAGTCAGCAAGGGATCTATAAATAGTGTTTGCAGGGATAGAGTCACTAACACCAATATGCAAAAACCAACCAATACCCGCTCTCGCAACTGCAAGCCATCAACTTTTCGCTGCAACTCCAATAGCCGCTCATTCATCGGTAGTTACCATATCACCCGCTCGTAGTTCAAAGTCCAATAAGTCTATTCTGTCTTCGGGAACTTTCATTCGAAACACGTTAAAGTTATGCCCAAAAAATATTTCTTCTGCCCGGAGCCTGCGCAAATACCGTGGCAACAATTCCGCTTGGTTAGTACGACCGTACAAAGCCAATTGACGACCACCATCTTGTAATCGAATATTCGTAAACCACATTCCGTCAATGTGCTGCCGAGCTAGGCCAGTAAGATGCTCGGCGAAGTTAATAATCTTGTCTTTTTTAGGGTCAACACTCGCGAGTAGCTTTCGCCGAAATACGATGTCGTCTTGCAGTAGTTCGATTTGTCCTTTCAAAGAACTATCATTTTTAAGTTTCGCTATTCTGGCATTTAATGTGTCAATTTGTGCGGACGACTCCTGCTGCTGCACCTTGAGAGCGCTAAGCTCATTGGTACCAGATTGATTGCCAATCCATGTTGCTGTGCCTACGCACGTCATGATCAAAACTATTAAAATCAACAGCCAAACTTGATGAATCGCTGCAAAAGGAGGAGTGACTGTTCTCCCTAATTGAGAAACAAGATTAATGTGTTGCATTGGCAACCTCCAACGCCTTTTTAGGTTGTAATGCAGCCCCAATAGCAATTGCACAACGCACCACCTGATCACTATCAAGCGGGATATCACTGCTTAGATCAAGGTTCAAAAAAGACAGAGGTTCTACAGTCACCGCCAATTGCGAAGAAAGAAAATTGCCGATTGTTTCTGTCGAAACCAAACCCGGAGAGTAGTAGAGATGAGTCACTATGCCTTTACCTAGCTGGCTTTCATAAAAATCGAGAGAGCGCTGAATTTCTAGAAACAAGGTGTCAAAAAACGCTGTATTATCGCTACCTGGCTTAAATTTATCCAAACCTATATCGAGACGGCGAGAAAGGTAAATCTCTCCACTTTCAGTCAGGTTAATGAATCCTTCCCCGGCATGAAATTGTACAATTGCTGTGCAGCCCCGATCCAAGGGCATACGCGACGTCAGGTTATGAAGAGCAAGTTCAGAAACTTCGATACAATCCACAGCAAAACCCGCTGCTTCTATCGGTGACACCAATTCCTGTAATGTGGATTGTCGCAACGCCGCTGCATAGAGCATTTTTTGACGGCCACGGTACGCATCATCGGGAAGTATAAAACTCTCTATTGCAGCAGTCTCAATCGGAAAGTCGAGTAATTCTTTGATTTTCCAGCGTACCGCAGAGCTCAACTCGTCGTCTTCGACTGGAGGGCATTCTGTCAACAACAATTGATAATAGACCGGATGAAGAACCACAGAACACAACACTCCGTTCCAGTCATGTTCGGCAACGAGGTCGCTCAATAATTGATTATTATCGCCCAATTGGTCGTATAAACGACAAAACGTCAATTTTTTGTTTTTGTCTACATGTGCCACTGACAAACCGTCGGGGCCCACAGTAATTCCTATCCGCCCACTACTGATACTCTTTTTATTTAACCACGGAATAGAAATAGCCACTGGTCAATTATTCTCCAAAAATGCGTTTTATTGTGTCATATTTAAGCATAACACGGCGATTCACGTAACACCTCAAGTAATTTTTAGCTTAGGCATGTAAGTAATTGCTTTTATTAATAAACAGTAGTCTATTTTTACGAAATATGAATAAATAAATTTGTTGCCGGGCAATCACTTCAAATATACTAAAGAATAGCCACGATTAGTCATCCTCAAAAATATTCTTCCAGCGGTTGTAGCCCTTGTGAAAGGAACTCAATTTATTCAATACAGACCTATGACAGGTACCTAATTGGCGTAGTATGGAGCCTATCCAAGACTACCCCATCCGCACAAGACCACTGAGCTTGGCCAACACAACTAGATGGATTCGCCCTAACTTCAGCCATAACAAATTAGACAGCTATTTTAAAACAGGATCAAAATGCTAAACATCGTACTCTACGAACCCGAAATACCACCAAATACGGGAAATATAATCCGGCTGTGCGCCAATACCGGATTTCATCTTCATCTTATTGAACCTTTAGGTTTCGCAATGGACGATAAGAAATTACGAAGAGCGGGCTTGGACTATCAGGAATGGGCTGCTGTCCAAGTTCATTCGTCGCTAGAAGCGTTTCTTGAAAAAATTCAGCCGACAGTTGTTTATGCCTGCACCACTAAAGGTACAAAAAAACACACCGATACTTCGTATCAAGAGGGAGCAGCCCTGCTATTTGGACCCGAGACTCGCGGACTACCTGCAGAAGTTCTAAATAGCCTGCCAGCTGAAAATTTGCTCAGATTACCCATGCAAGCGCAAAGCAGAAGCCTGAATTTATCGAACAGTGTCGCCATTTTTGTTTATGAGGCTTGGCGCCAACTGGACTTTAAAGGACAGGGATAAATTTATACTTCGAATTGTAAGGTAGCCTTGAAAATGGCTTTACTAGAAACAACTGAAAAGAGACAACTAGAAACGAAATAAGTAGGTAGGTAGGTTAAGGGTGACTACAGAAATTCGTAGCCACCGTCTAAATACTTTAGAAAAGCCGACAAGAGGAATTAGTGAGTACTTGCGTCTGCATCGCTTTTTTGTTTCGATTGTAGATATAGTGCCTCAAAATTAACCGGCTGTAGGCCAACAGCGGGGAAACCGCCTTTTATTACGACGTTATCGATCGCTTCGCGAAGATATGGAAAAAGCAAATTGGGTGCGACAACACCGAGTGCGCGACTCAAAGCTTCACCTTCAATACCGACAACATGAAATAAACCAGCCTGCTGAACTTCAACTAAAAATGCTGTCTCGTCGTTGTTCTTGGCTGTGATGGTTACGGTTAAAACGACTTCATAAGAGTCGTCTGACACTTTTTGAGTTTTACTGTTTAAATCTACGTTAACTTGTGGCTGCCACTGGTTACTAAATACGGCGACGCCCTGAGGTGCCTCAAAAGATAAATCTTTTATAAATAGTCTTTGTACACCAAACTGTTGCTGTACTGCCTGTTCATTCTCAGCCATGATAATTCCTCAAAATACGTCTATTGTTGTTCATGTTTTGCTTAAGCTTCTAAGCGCTTATTTTGATCCGTCAGCATCACATCAAGCTGACCAGAGCTTTCTAAAGCCATTAAATCGTCGCAGCCACCAACATGATCTTGTCCAATCCATATCTGAGGGACAGTACGCCGACCACTTAAACTCATCATTTCATTGCGCAGATCAGGGTCCCGCGCAATAGATAGCTCTCGGAACTGGATCCCTTTGCTGTTGAGCAGCTGCTTCGCCTGCATACAAAAATAGCATGTAGGTGTCGTATAAAGATGAACATCAACCATAATTACCTACCTCAATTTTCTATTTCCGAACAACCGGCAATTGCGAAGCCTGCCATTCAGCCATTCCACCTTTAAGACGAGACACATCACTAAAACCACTGGCGCTTAATGTTTTTCCGGCAGCACCCGAATGCTGTCCCAGCTTACAAACCAAAACCACCGGTTTTTCACGATATTGCTCAAGTTCGACCATTCGTGCGGCCAATTTAGTGTTTGGAATATTGATAGCATCTACAACATGTCCTGCGTCAAATTCCGCTGCGTCGCGAAGATCAATAACTACAGCCTGCTGCTGATTCACCTTGTTTATTAATTGTTGTGGTGACAGCAACGGGCCCCCTTTACGCGACTCATACTGCATCAACAGAGTTAGGCAAACCAAAAGCGCTGTAGCTAGAATCCACTGCTGCGACAAAAATTCGATAAATAAAGCCATTTAAGTGAAACCCTTACCTGATTTTGCTCAAAAACGAGCAGCTTGAAATTCAAAGGGCGCAAGTATACACGGGCTCCGGACTCTATCACAGCCTAAGCCCCCCATTATCCTATTTCTCTGCAAAAAATGCGTACTCAACCCCAAGGCAAATGGTAAACCGATTGGTGAACCGGTAGACTCTTACTTCAGCCCATAAACGCCGTTACAGAAGATAAAACCCATGGATACCAATATTGTAAAAAAACCTACCGTTCTGCTAATCCTTGACGGCTGGGGCCACCGAGAAGATTCAACAGATAACGCGATAGCGAACGCCACAACGCCTACTTGGGACAAACTCTGGAGCCAAGCTCCAAAAACCCTCATTTCGAGCTCGGGCGAAAGCGTTGGGCTGCCTTCTGGCCAAATGGGCAACTCTGAAGTTGGGCACATGAGTCTCGGCGCGGGCCGTATTGTCTATCAAAGTATTAGCCGTATCGATAACGCGATTGCCACCGGCGAATTTTTCACAAATAAAGCCTATGTAGAGGCCATTGACAGCGCCATCGCAAATGGAACTGCTGTCCACCTTTTGGGACTTTTATCGCCGGGCGGAGTACACAGCCACGAGAATCACTTTTTTGCAATGATCGACCTAGCCGCACAACGAGGCGCCAAACGTGTCTACGTACATGCTTTTCTTGACGGGCGCGACACACCTCCGCGCAGCGCAAAAGGCTCACTGGAAAAGCTTCAAAACAAGCTAAACGAGCATCAATGCGGGCGTATTGCCTCGATCGTCGGCCGCTATTTTGCCATGGACAGAGATAATCGCTGGGACCGGGTTGAAAAAGCCTATCGCCTGCTAACCGAAGGCACAACTGACTTCCAATACAGCAGTGCACAAGAAGCACTTGATGCGGCCTACCTTCGCGGTGAAAATGACGAATTTGTTAGCCCGAGCATCATACAAGCTGACGGACAAAACCAAGCAACAATCGACGATGGCGACTCCGCTATCTTTATGAACTTTCGTGCAGATCGCGCTCGCGAATTATCCCGCGCCTTTGTCGACCC
>JBLHNZ010000251.1:0-6081 GCA_047623245.1 Oceanicoccus sp.
ATATTGTTGAGGCTATTATTAGCACCGCCAGACGGCGAGGCTTAGCTGTGAAATTGCCGCTCTACGATTTACAAGATACGCTGGCGGTTACACTGGACGAGGCCTGGAGTTTGTCCAATTGGCGTGTACAGGCGGCGGCGGCGCGTTACGAAGCAGATACAGTGTTACTAGGTCGGGTTTCACGGCTCAGTAACGGAGAGCTATTTGGAAAATGGATCTATACCCTTGATCCACAGCGGTTAGATTTCGATATTCAATCTGATAATCCAGCAGACTACCTTACCGCGAGCCTACATCCTGTAGCCGAGTTACTGGCAGCGCAATACGCCGTTGCGCCGATAAATATTGCCGAGAATGGCGTATTATTGCGTTTGACCGGCATTCTCAACTACATTGATTATGCGAGGGCGGTTAACTATCTGGAGGGCGTGTCGGCCATTCGTCATGCTAATGTCGTCAATATCGAAGGAAATGAAATCATCATTAGGTTGATTGCCGACGGGTTAGTCTCGCAATTGCAGAATGCTTTTTCTCTCGACAGAAAATTACTTGAAGCGACAAATTCAAGCTATCGAGGAAGCTACGATATTTCGCTCGATTATCACTGGCCTGGATCGGAACAAAATTAGTCATAGGTTATAGAGATCCAATGGTGAAATGATCGGTTTGAATAGGGCTAGGGCACAGGTTCGTGCGGATAGAATCGAAATAGACGTTGGCAGCATAGAGTCATAAATATGATTAAAGAAACGATAAACGATTTTCAAAAAATATGGATTGTTCTTGGTCTCGGCCTATTGATGTTTTTGTTGTATAGCCTACAGCCAATTCTTACGCCGTTTCTTGTTGGCGGTTTGTTAGCCTATCTCGGCGATCCGCTCGCCGACTGGCTCGAGGGGAAAAAGCTGGGGCGTACTCAGTCGATTTGTGTCGTGTTTTTTCTTTTAACACTGCTGTTAACTATTTTGGTGTTTCTAAGCGTTCCAATGATTGGTCATCAAATTAATATGCTCGCTGCAAAAATACCTTTGTGGATTGACTTGGCTCAGCAGGAATTAGTGCCTCTTATACAGCAGAAACTGGGGCTGCCCGAAGATAGTTTCCCCGTTGGAAATATCAAAGCTGCAGTAACAGAAAACTGGAAAGGCACCGGCGAAATTCTCGGCAGAATATGGGTGCAGGTTGCTGGTTCCAGTATGGCATTGCTGACGTTGGTTGCCAATTTGTTGCTAATTCCTGTGGTGACTTTCTACCTTTTAAGGGATTGGGATATTTTCGTCGGCCACATCCGTGATTTTTTACCACGATCTCTGGAAGATAGAGTTGTGTCACTGGTCACCGAATGCGACGAAATAATTGGAGCGTTCATTCGAGGGCAGCTGTTGGTTATGTTGGCGCTAACTATTATCTATAGTCTTGGTCTTTGGGCTGTTGGTCTAGATCTCGCTTTGCTCCTGGGTGTGATAGCTGGCTTAGCAAGCATTGTTCCGTACATGGGGTTTATCGTCGGAATAACCGCGGCGTGCATCGCAGCCTTTTTCCAGTTTCATGAAGTGGTACCTATTATTGCTGTCGCTGCTGTTTTTGGCGTTGGGCAGTTGTTAGAAGGCATGGTTCTTACGCCAATTCTGGTGGGTGATCGTATTGGTTTGCATCCAGTTGCCGTTATATTTGCCATTATGGCGGGAGGACAGTTAGCGGGTTTTACCGGAATATTGCTCGCTTTACCCGTTGCTGCAGTCATTATGGTGTTCCTGAGACATATGCATAGAAGTTATATAGAGAGCGAACTGTATAGATCAGTTAGCGATGAGTAACACATTGTTATTTTTTTGAATGGTTGATTTTGGAATGATAGTGCTTTTCTACAACAAATTATTTGGTACATTTGAATGAGTTTTGCATTCGAACAACTTCCTCTTGCTGTACAGCTAAGAGATGACGCTACATTTGGTAATTTTTATCAGGCCGACAACGGGCTATTGATAGCACAGCTTCGCGATCAATTGACAAAGGGAGAGAGGTACAATTTTGTATACGGTGCTCAGGGGGCGGGTTGCAGTCATTTGCTGCAGGCAGCTTGTCATGAAGCTGGAAAGCTCGGTCTGGAATCCTTATACCTGCCCTTGGCAGAGTTGCACGAATATCGCGCTGAAGAGTTGTTCGAAGGTTTGGAACGATTGTCGTTGGTGTGTATCGACGATATTCAAATAGTCATAGGCGATGATTACTGGGAGTCACATCTGTTCCATCTATTTAATCGTCTAAAAGAGAACGATGTCATGTTACTGGTTTCTTCTAAATGCGCCGTTCGTGAGTTACCTATTAAACTTGCTGACCTAGCGTCCCGACTTAGCTGGGGAGGCGTTTTTCAAATTAGGCCGTTGTCAGACGAACAGCGTCATGAAGTGCTGAAATTCCGCGCTGCTGAAAGAGGAATGGAACTGAGCGATGAAGTCGCCCAGTATATTTGTTATCGTTGCCAGCGCGATACCGGCTCCTTATTGGCGGTGTTAGATAAGTTGGATTTGACGTCGCTAAAAGAGCAGAGGCGTTTAACCATTCCGTTTGTAAAAGCAACGATGCTTTGGTGAAGTACAGAAACTGATTCTGTCTCTCTCGAAGAGTGAGTTCTACTTATACGGATAGAGGAGGGGCTTATGGTTGAGCTAACACAACTCCAGTTACTTGAGTTGAAAGATGATCTAGAGGCATTGTCGAAAAAGCTGAAAAAACAGTTAGAAAGTACAGTTGCACAAACGCAGCCGATTAAACTGGACCAACAAGCTATTGGGCGGGTTTCTCGTATAGACGCGATACAACAACAGGAAATGGTGAAAGCAAATCGACGTCAGAGTCAGCTACAGTTAAATCGAGTGCAGGAAGCTCTCGATGCTTTTGACTTAGGCGAATTTGGCTTTTGTAAGAATTGCGATGAGTCGATTGGATTTGCGAGGTTAAAGATAGGGCCCGATTCGAGTCTTTGTATTCGCTGTCAGACGCTGTACGAACTTTAACGGGACACTAACATACACGGTCTGTTTTTGTTGGTAGGCTGGATCTACAAAGCTAATACGGCCACGGCTCACTCGACTGAAGCAGCCAGGCTGTAGCGAGGAACATTATCATATGGTTATTGACGTTGTGTCTGATGTTATCTGTCCGTGGTGCTACATCGGTAAACGAAAATTAGACAAGGCCTTACGTGAGCTTGCAGGAGAGTTTCATGTAACCGTACGCTGGCGTGCTTATCAGCTTGATGCTTCGACACCAGAGGCAGGGCTTGATCGTCAACAATCGCTTGCAAGAAAATTTGGTAGTGCGGATAAGGCTCGAAAAATTTATAAGAACATCAGTGAGGCCGGTGAAGCTGATGGCATCAATTTTCGGTTTGAAAAAATACAGCGTACGCCCAATACCTTGAATGCGCATAGGGTAATCTATTGGGCAATGAATAAAGGTTTGCTTAAAGAATCTTTGGCTGGTGTCGAAGAATTGACGAAAAGTGCCGACGACGATGAAAGGCAGCACGCTTTAGTGGAGGAATTGTTTCAACTCTATTTCGAACAGGGACAAGACCTAGGCGACCCAACAGTTCTAATCGGTGCTTGCCAGCGAGTAGGCTTAGATTCTTCGCGGATTTCTGGATTATTGGAAGGATCCGAGGAGCGAGACTTAGTTGGGCATGAACACCATCTCGCGAGAGGAATGGGTATTAGCGGTGTCCCTTGTTTGATTATCAATAATCAATATATGTTGATGGGTGCTCAAGATCCTGTGCGCTTGGCTCGGGCGTTGCGCAAGATTTATGCCGAGGAAATCAATGCGATGGAAAATACTGGTGTGTTGGACTACGGCGAATACGGTAGTTTGTAGCAGCTTTCAATTCGGTAAAAGAATTAAATTGTCAAACTACAAAGCTTCAATTCGTCTTTTCCTAAGCTGGACAAAATAATGAATCTGCCTTGTCAATGTTTAGGCGCCAGAAGGTGGCGGTGTCAAAAACTGAGCGCATAATATACTAGGCGCATATTATATAATGTCGAGACGGCATTCGCCTCGAAACCGACTAATCGTTTGTCGCTGTCCAGGAACGTAGGCGAATTACTCAATTGAATGTCGCTGTTTTTTAATAATAATGATCTGTTGGAGGAGAATAAGTGAGTCATAGCGATCAACCAAAACTTGCCTTATTTCGTGAGGAAGTACGAAATTTCATCGCTGCAAATTTGCCACAAGACATTCAAAGAACGGTTCGGGAAAGCCGTCTTGTATCTCATGAGCAAGGTGTCCGCTGGCAAAGAATTCTGCATAAGCAAGGTTGGGTCGCGCCAAGTTGGCCGCTGGAGTGGGGTGGCGTTGAATGGAGTCCAACAGAGCGAGCTATTTTTGATGAAGAGTGCGCGCTGGGTGCGTGTCCTCCCGTTAATCCGATGGGTTTAGGTATGTTGGGCCCACTGTTGATTGCGCATGGCAGTGAAGAGCAAAAGAAACGTTACCTACCGAAAATTCTCAGCTCCGAAGAAACTTGGTGTCAGGGTTACTCGGAGCCAGGATCCGGTTCGGATCTCGCGTCATTGCAGACAAAGGCGGTGCGGGATGGTGATGACTATATTGTAAATGGCACGAAAATCTGGACTTCCGGCGCGCAATCGGCCGATTTCATATTTTGTTTAGTACGAAGCAACTCAAAAGTAAAACAGCAATTGGGGATTTCATTATTGCTTATTGATTTAACGACGCCCGGTGTCAGCGTTCGTCCCATTATTGGGCTTAACGAAATGCATTTTTTTAATCAGGTTTTTTTTGATGACGTTCGTGTTCCCGCCGAAAATCTGGTGGGGCAAGAGAATTCAGGGTGGACCTTGGCGAAAGCGATTTTGGGCAGTGAACGGCTCCATCTTTCTCGTACTGGCGAAAACCGAGCGCTTCTTGACGATTTAATCACTATTGCCAAAAAAGAAGAAAGTGATGGCAAAAGGCTTATCGATGAGGATTGGTTTCGGAGAAAAATTGGACGGGCGGAAGTACGTTTGAAAGCGCTCGATTATACTAAGCAGCGCTTCCTGCAGATGGCGGAAGCGGGTCAGGCGATCGGCCCCGAAATATCCATGTTGAAGCTGCAGGGCAGCGAACTCATACAATGTTTTGATGAACTGCTACTTGAAGCCGTAGGTCATTACGGCTTACCTTACGACGCCAGTTGGATGCTTGGTCCGCGCGAAGGTGAGGGAATGGTTCCTACGTATGCGGGAACGATATCTGCCAACCGTTTTCGACACAAGGGTTATACAATCGCCGGTGGGTCAAGTGAAGTACAACATACGATTATTGCTAAAAATGTTCTTGGTTTATAAAACATGTTCTACGGCTCAACAAATGTCTTATAAACAAGCGACGTAATGTTAAATTTAGTTGGGTATAGGAACAGCCGTGAATCTGATTTGGAATGGTAGTGAATCTAATTGGTGCCCATCTGGAAATCGGCGTTTTTCAACGATGTCGTTGCTAGCGGTAGCGTGGCAATCTCCTGAAGGCCGCTCCAATGCAGGTTACAATGTGCACTCTGCACCATGAGACTGCCACGCTTCGCTCGCAAAGACGAGTTGTTTTGGATGGGCACTAATTTGGAACAGCCGTGACACTGATTTGGGAAGAGTTTCCAGTCTTGCTAAAAACTTTGAAGGATATTAATGCAACTGTAATATGATCTTTAAACAATACCAGACGTGTTATCTAAAAAAGTTAAACCGCCAAATTACGAGATATTTCACAGCTACGAAGCGGAAGAATAACTATGAAATTTTACCTCAACGACGACGAACGAATGCTACGAGACAGCGTCGATCGATTTGTACACGACTCATATTCTTTTGAGTTTAGGCAAAAAAATATTACTAGTGATGTGGGTCATTCCGATGCGGTTTGGCAGCAGTTTGCCCAGTTAGGATGGCTGGGTGCGTCTTTACCTGAAACTTATGGAGGAGCGGATCTCGGCGCCGGCGCGTCAATGGTTATCATGGAAGGCTTGGGGCAAGGATTGGTCACCGAGCCCTTTTTAACATCGAGTATCATCGCTGG
>JBLHNZ010000252.1:0-6071 GCA_047623245.1 Oceanicoccus sp.
GAATCCGGCAGGGTCAATACCCTCCATAGGACAAGTGTCGATACCCTTCACTGCCGCCGACGTGAGTAAATTACCCAACGCAATGTACGCCTGTCGGTGCGCCCATTCGATCACCTGCTCATTCGATTTGCCCCCGAGCGTTCTAATCAGATATGCCCGAAAGTCTTTGAGCTTTTTTATCGGTTCATCGTTGATCTGGGCCTGCTGACGCAAATAACGATCGACGATCGATTCGATGCCCGCGGTGCTAACCGCAAACACCAAAAGATGTGAGCATTCGAGCACCTTGTCTTGCCCCCAAGAGTGGTCGAGTAACTTCTCTCGCAAAGAGAGGTCATTAACTTGAATGATCTGATAGGGCTGTAAACCATAGCAAGACGGAGTAAGGCTGGTGGCGCGAACAAGATCGGCGATCACGCAATCAGGTATAATATCTTCAGAAAACTGCTTAACCGCATAACGCCAGTTTAGTGCATCAAGTAATTCCATAGGTTACCCCTCCAGGGTTTCAATTCAATTCGATGCCGCTTGTTAGCAGCTGATGAACGAATCTTATGCAACCGAAGCCCAAGAGGCATTTACATAGGTTGATGGATTGGCGATTTTTTTCGGATACGGCTCAATTGCGTGGGGGTAATACCTAAATGGGAAGCAATATGGTACTGGGGAAGGCGTTCTACCAAGCTAGGGAAATCGCTTAAAAAACGCTGATAACGAGCGGTAGCATCCTGTTGAACCAGAGTGATTTCGCGCTCGTCTTTGTCCAATAACCAATTTTTTTCAAGATAGTAGATTTGAAACAACTTAAGATCATCGTATTCAAGCAGCAAGCGCCTGAAAGCCAAAAAATCGATTTCGATCAAAAAGGTTTCTTCGAGTGCGTCAAAGCCAAGTTTTGATGGCGTGTTAGTCAATAGCGCAGACATCGCCCCTGGAAACTTGCCCTCATCAAAGAAGTTTTTATTGTACTCATTGCCTTTATCATCGCAGACAAAACCACGAATCAGGCCACGAAATACCCAAGCAAAAGTGGAGGGAATGTCGCCTGCTTGATACAGCATCTGATGTTTTTTTAGTCGTTTTATTTGGGTCACAGCCACTAGTGCCTGCCATGTTGTGCCACTGATGGGAGCATAGGCATCCATAGCCTGTTTAAACGCTTGGTATATAGCTGTATTGTCGGGCATAAAAGACGCTTTTCAATAGAAAGTGGGGGAAGGTCTCGCACCCTCTTTTCACAATCAACAATAAAAAGAAGGCTACTGGCAATCAACTACCCGCCATTAATCTATCAACGGCACAAATATCAAGTATCAGCCAATGAACCGTCTAGTTTTCTAGCATTCCGACTCGCAACCTAGCCTGCCAAACCCGTCCTTGAGCTTCGTCTATCCGTCTCCCTGGAACCTGTAAACAAACAATCTAAGCTCGTGCCTCGCTAATCAGCTCCTCAACCAGGCTTTTCTTCCTTCCTGATCGCAAATATCGATATTTACCAAAAACCCAAAAGCTTTCTATTTTTTTGGCCTGACGTACAACACCATGCTGTGGTCAATTATTTCAAAGCCATGTTCTTCGGCAATTTCACGCTGGCGATTTTCAATGACTTCGTCAACAAATTCCACGACTCGATTAGTCTCCATACAAACCATATGGTCATGATGTTCTTCTTTTGCCATTTCAAACACCGAGTGACCACCCTCAAAATTGTGGCGCATCACTAAACCGGCGGTCTCAAACTGGGTTAGTACCCGATAAACTGTAGCAAGGCCAACATCCTCACCTGACTCCAACAGAGTTTTATAGACATCTTCAGCACTGAGGTGATGTTGGTTTTTTTCAGCATTTTCCATAAGCTGCAAAATTTTCACTCTAGGCAAGGTCACTTTGAGCCCCGCTTTACGCAATTCGTTACTTTCTAATGTCATCTGTGTTGCGCCCTTAGCGTTAGTCTATCGTTTAGGTTATTATCCCCTTCCCCGTTAAAGAGTGGAACCAAAATGTATAAAAATCTTGTCATTCTATCAATATTTTTTCTATCGGCATGCAGTAGTCTGGAATTTCCAGGTGTCTATAAGATTAACGTGGAGCAGGGTAATGTAGTCACTCAAGAGATGGTAGATCAGCTGAAACCAGGAATGTCGCGGGATCAGGTGGAATACATAATGGGCTCAGCGCTAATACATGACACGTTTAGTGAAAACCGCTGGGACTACGTCTACACAAGCCAACGCGGCGACGGCGAAAAGCACCAGAAGCGAATTTCAATATTCTTCGAAAATGACAAGCTACAGTCCTTCACGGGCGATTTTGTACCCACAGAGAAAACCGAATCAGAGCCAGAATCAGAGCAAACGCCAGCTACTAATGAACCAAAAGACTAACTAGTGCCTATCCAAAAACCATAAAGTATTATCATCGAGTCTATCTGGAAACTATCAAGCACTGTCATTGCGAGCGTTAGCGCGGAAATCTGACGTATTGATAGCTGTGAATTAACTCTAGCCCCCAAGATTGCCGCGTCGCTGCGCTTCTCGCAATGACGCGATTTCTGGATGGACACTAACTAAGCACTAGGTGTTTTTCCTAAAAACAACCTTTCCTACAAACAATAACGTAGACACGACTGGCTTTACTTTTTGACTTGCTCTTTTTCAGCCTTAATTCTTGCCGCTCGTTCTTTTCGAACAACTTTAGGATCGGCAAGAAGAGGGCGATAAATTTCTATTCTATCCCCCTCTTTTATAACTTCATCCTCGGGTTTAGAGATAGCCTTGCCGAAAAAACCCATCTTGCTGTTTTTAATATCTAAGCCAGGAAACTGCTTAGCAATATTTGATTGCTCAACCGCTTCAAAAACCGTACAACCCTCTGCTACCTGCAACGCAATTATCTGCTGTTTATGAGGCAACGCATACGCCACTTCAATATTGATCAAGTGTTGATCACTATGAGAAACTTCCATCGATAACCTTTTCGCTAACAAATAATAGTCAATTGTTTTTAATTTACTTTTTGTGGATGTGGTGAGCACGTTTAACCAACGCATCTACCAAATTGTCAGCCATCGGATTAAACATAGCTCTGGCAGCCATTCCCAAAACAATGCTGGACAATGTAAATCGAAGATTCAAACTTACTTTACACGCCTCATCACTGAGCGCTGCGACTGTCCATCGTCCGGTCAATTTGTCAAACGGTCCGTCGACCAACTCCATAACAATTGATGATGGTCGCTGCATGCGATTTCGCGTAGTCAGGCTATATTTGAACCCACCTTTATAGAGATCCAACCTAGCTACCATAAACTCTTCGGTTTCCTGCAATACTTCCGCACCTATACAACCGTCCATATAATGCGGGTAAGAAGCCACGTCATTAATCAGCCGATAAACCACTTCCGTGGGATAGGGCAACAATGCACTTCGCTGAATTTCTGCCATTTTACAAATACTTCACTGTTCAGATGTGACCCTGCACGAAATCAATAAGTAGCATTACCACCAACGTGCAGCCCCAAAATAACACGCGCAACAATATACCTCAAAATATAATATCGTTGAGAAAATTGTTAAATAATATAAAAATCAGCTAAAAAGAGACCTCGCGGCAGACTAAATGCCCTTTAAACATACGAATACTTTAAATTTTCGACCTCGAGCGATACGCATTACCTACGACAACCGCTATAATCCGCCACTATGGCCAAGAAGAAACCAAAAACATCGAGCAACACTATCGCGCAAAACAAAAAGGCGCGGCACGACTATCACCTTGAAGAAAAAATGGAGGCGGGGCTAGTCCTGCAAGGCTGGGAAGTGAAAAGCCTACGGCTCGGTAAAGTGCAAATCACAGACACCTACGTTTTAATGAAAGACGGAGAAGCTTGGTTACTGGGCACTCATATCGACCCACTTAATACCGTCTCAACACATTATGTAACAGATCCAACCCGTACTCGAAAGCTGCTATTAAATAAGCGTGAACTTGCCAAACTATTAACAGCTATTCAGCAAGACGGACGTACAGCCGTTTGCACCGCCCTCTATTGGAAAAAGCATTTAGTTAAAGCAGAAATTTGTATCGCTTCTGGAAAACAACAACACGACAAACGACAAGCCGACAAAGACAAAGATTGGAGCACTCAAAAGCAACGAGTGTTAAGACAACACAATGCGCCATAAAACCCTCACAGATATATATCCTAACAGGTCGAAATAAAAATCAGCGACGGAGTAGTGCTCTAAGAGAACCTGCCGCTTAGACATTACTCGTCTAAAAACCGACTTGAATTTTCGACAAAATCCCCCATATTTAAAGTGGTACTTAGTACTGCAATCGCACTCCCACAGGGAGTGCCTTTAAGGTGAGAACGGTCAATTGCTGTTCTCACCTTCGATAAACGTATGAGATAAAGCGTTTTTACGATCCTCGACCCTACCTAAGACCGTCGCAGCCATGTACAATGCCTGCGTTGATCGCAAAGTAAGTACTTTGCAAAAGTTTTGGGGCCGATTTGGATTCGACGCCGGTTACAAAACTTAAGTGTGCATGTCGTGATGGTAGCCAATCACGTAAATCCAAAGCTGCAAACTATTAGTTGCCAACGATGACAACTACGGTGCACAACTAGCTGCGTAAGTAGCTTTTTGTAGTACTACTAGGGGATTCGTCCGCTAGCGGTCTTTGACAAGGTGCCAGTACCGCGTTAACGACCGTCATATAGAACTGGATCGCTCTGAAGCCGCGCCTGAGGTGGATCTGCTAAACCTTAATCAGGATCGCCAATTACGTCCTGCCCGTCGGGCTGTATGAGGCTAAATTAATTGACGGAATCTAAGCATGTAGAGCACTAAGCAGCGGACGGGCGGACGGGGGTTCAATTCCCCCCGGCTCCACCAAATGACAAAGGTCACCCAGAAATGGTTGGCCTTTTTTATTGCCTGAATTTGCATTCAATAACATCCAACAGCATACACAAACCCAGTAAATACGGGCATAAAAAGTAAATATCGCTCAATATCAAGACCGGCCACGACAATGAATAACAGTCATTTATCGTTCATGGGGGTTCACTAATGTGTTGCACCATCCACACTTATTAGGGACAATCGTAGGAACATTAACCACCCAGTTCTTTAATCGGTGTCCCTAAATGGCTAGATTGACGAAACCTTTAACACATACCGAAGTAAACCAAGCGAAGCCCAAAGCCAAAGAATATAGCCTTATGGACGGGAATGGCTTGAAGTTGCGTATAAAGCCCAACGGCTCGAAGCTATGGCTATTTAACTACTACCGACCATATACCAAGAAAAGAGCAAACCTAGGACTGGGGTCATTTCCTGCCGTATCGCTTGCCAGCGCACGAACCAAACGCAAAGAGGCCCGCGAACTACTGGCCCAAGACATTGACCCAATGGAGCAAAGGAACGAGCAACAACAAGCCCAGCTAACAGCCCACACCAACACACTTGAACATATCGCGGCACAATGGTTTGTGGTCAAAAAGACTACAATCACCCCCAACTATGCCGATAGCCTTTGGCGGTCGCTAGAGCTTCACGTTTTTCCTAGCTTAGGCAAGATACCCATTCACAAGATTAAAGCCCCCGCCACCATTACTACTCTCAAGCCCGTGGCGGCGAAAGGAAGCCTTGAAACCGTCAAACGGATAGCGCAACGCCTCAATGAAATAATGACCTACGCGGTCAATACGGGACTATTGCAATCAAACCCACTTACAGGCATTGGCAAGGCGTTCCAAGCACCAGACAAAAAGAACATGCCCGCACTCAAGCCCGGCGAACTTCCCGAGCTAATGCAAACCTTGACCACAGCCAGCATCAAGATAACTACACGCTGCCTCATCGAATGGCAACTTCATACAATGGTCAGACCTTCGGAAGCAGCGGGCGCACAATGGCGTGAAATAGACATCGATAACAAGATATGGCTAATACCCGCCGAACGTATGAAGAAAAAGAAATCGCACATGGTTCCACTAACACCACAAGCAATAGCACTATTAGAAGTTATGAGGCCAATTAGCAGCGAGCGACAGTATGTAT
>JBLHNZ010000253.1:0-6043 GCA_047623245.1 Oceanicoccus sp.
AATCCTTTCTTTCTTGATATTTGATGCTAAATGGGTAATGGTATCTTGTCAATTGAAGAGCAATTGAAGAGTGCCTGTCCAATGTCATTCTATCTCATTTACAACCACCACTATTTCACTTTCCGCCTTAGAACACCATATGTGGTCGCCAACGGTTGCCCGTCACGCATTCGTGTGAGCTTTAATTGAATTTGATTACCAGCGAGCTTACGGAGGTAGATTCGCAGGTCGACAGAACCGTCAGGAGCGATTTGAACCAGGTAGACAGTCAGAGTATTGTCTGCCAACCGAGCCCAATAGTAGGGATTCCCGTCAATCGGATCAGGCGAACGAGCATTTCCCATGATGTTGGGTGGTCGGTGGGCGCGATAGATACCTGAGGTGTGAGTGCGTTCAAAACGAACTTTGTGGCTCGCACGTTCGATGGCTCCATTTTCAACGACGACGGAATGCCAATTGATGGCAAACCCTCGGTTTGTTTGCCAAATCGAGACGTCTATATCCTTGGTCGTAAGCAATCCTCTTGGATCTGTTATCGACTCTCCTTTGAACATGCCGAAGAATGGCGCGATTGAATCACTGCTTGCTACGGCCCTACCTGCCGCCATTGCCCATACTAATAACCCTACGGCTAGCAAAAAATAATTGGGATAATACCCCCGGATGTTTGACAACATTGTTATTGGCTCTCTTTGTTTATTATTAACCTGTCAATCTTCATTTAGGCAACACGCATGACGATTTGACGTAATTGCTCAATCATGATTGTCGATTTGGGCTTGGATCAGAAAAATCGAACTGAATGGAGTAGCTTACTAGGCGCTTAAGTAACATTCCTTGATGAGTTAATCTTAGTTTTAGTCGTGTCATGTTTTTTATCTGCCAGCTTGTCTACTTTGTTTGTAAGGAAACTAAATGCTACTGTCGACTCTTTGCAGGCGAATAGAAAGTCCGAGTATAACAATAATCATAATTTTCGATCCTCAGTGAAACTTAACGTTCGATCAGTGGGCGAAATATAGTATTTCAATTGTTTGCGATAGACTTACTAGTGACAGGTTTACTGGTCCATTCAGACATTTCACAAGGCTTATTCAATGTCGCCTTTTTCTGATAAACATCCCTCTGTAATACCTTGGTAGAGCTTGGTGCAATATCTGAAATCAATACTATGCTCGCCTAGGCAATGCAACCTAAGGACTTTCCCATAACGCGTTCGGCGCGAGCCGTGTCTGTGCTAGCGTCAAAATATGCCACAGGTGACTAGAAGAAGCCCTTTGATTTTTATGAATTGACTGATTGTGAGTTAGAACTTTGTTTGCCTCCGTCTTTCGGCGGTTCTACTTCTAGATAATATAATCGTGTTTATAGAATAAGCCCTGAGACAGATCATAATTAGAATACCAAAGCATTAATCTATTGCAGAGAAAACTTTATAGAAACTGGACTTATCTTGAATATCAATCGACAAATGTAGTTTTCTTGAAATGTCACTAGCCGAAAAAATACCTCTTAAACAGTTATCGCCTCTATCGACAACCAAGCAATGCTGTGTACCGCTATCTTTAAGTAGGTCAATAACATCACTGATAGTCGCCTTGGTAAGCTCAGTAAAGTCTAGAGCGACCAGTTCATTTTTTGTTTTCATCATTTCAGTCACTAGAATGTCTTCTCGTTTATCACCCTTAGATAGCTTCTGCATTATTTTCCGATCAAGGAGGTCATCAGTGCTAACAACACCCAAAAATTGATGATTTTCGTTTATAACAATCTTCATTCTAACATGTGACTTTATCATCAGTTTTCCAACGTCAACTGCTGATATCGATGACTCAATAACTAGGGGTTTGGTTTTAGTGAAATCCGTAAAAAAATCTAAGGCAGGTGTTTCCAGGGAATAGCTTTTCACCTCTTCGGGTGATGTTAACTTGACAATATTTGATGCGGGGTAAAATTTCAATTTCTTCATTGGTTATGTTCCTCTAATAATTTAAAGTGGCGAAATGCATTCATTCTTAATCAAAATACTTAGCTTGCTGGAAATCGAAAACTGGTGACTATTTTCAACAGGGAAATGAATATTCATGCCTGAAAAAGGTGACTATGGTGTGACTCATAAAGTGATCTCCAATGAGTATTTAATACCTGCCCATGACGCTTCTTATTATCACAGCAGGCCCTACAGCAATTTTTTCTTTTTTTGACATATAAAAAATAATATCAGGGAGAGAAAATCCTCCGCTTAAGTGACCAGCTGGAAAACAACGTTGTCGATTCAATGAACTGGTTGTCTTGAGCAAAAAATCGAACATAGGGGAAATCTCCTCCAAATTCCTCGATCGATCATGGGAATAGGGCATTGGTTGTGGCTTTGAGTAGACCAACTACCGAGTGAATAAGAGCAATACCTAACAAAGCGATCCAAATATATTGTCGATAACCGATGAATATAAACTTTCTATAAGACAGTGTTAGCGACATAATAGGGGATATAAATTTAACGCTGTCGCACTAAAAATAAATCACAAACTATATCATTGGGGTTATGCCAGTTGTGTGAACGTCTGGGGTCGTAGTAGACCGCCTGTGAATTATTTAAAATGATTTCAGTGCCGTCATAATAAAGCGTGGCGCTGCCGGATCGAATCCATACAAACTCGGACTCTATGCCTACTAGGAAAGGCTGCTCGGCTAACATTCCACCTGGTTCAAGTCGAACAATAATTGGTTCAAAGCTGGAACTATGGCGTTGTGCTGACAGTGGGATAAGCTCGACATTTCCACGCAGGGTGAAGGTAGCGCACTCGTTTAGATCCAGAACTTCTACTGCCTGTTCTTCTTCGTCATCGACAAAGAAAGATGCCATCGGAATCCGCAAACCGTGGGCAAGCTTTTCCAGCGTGGCGACCGAGGGCGATGTGGCTCCTTGCTCGACTTGTGAAAGCGTTGAGGGGCTAACATCGCATGTTACTGCCAGCGCTCGCAATGAAAAACCTCTTGATTCACGTAATATTTTTATTCGCTTTGCTACTGGCATAATGTGAAATATAAATTAATTATTTGAAATTATCTTGTTCGACGAAGTCTTCGAGTTGGAGCTCTTAGGCTGTTCCATGCACCCAATAAGCAACAAATAATGAGAATACCCATATCGATTCCCAAAAAAATGACCATCCAGCTCATAATTCCCATACCCATCAAAACTGGCCCGATTGAAGCAAAAAGAGTGCCGATACCATAGGCAAGACTCTCCATAAGTGAACTGGGATCAAAATACGAATGGCCGTGTTCATTTTTACTGCCGGGGTGAAGTGTTTTATTTTTTTGTGCCTCTGGCCTGAGGAGGGTCATCGGTCATATCTCTTTTTTGATATAAAACGTAAATCGATAAAGAGTTCGATGTGGGATGCAAGGGTCACCATGTCATAGAAAAAGAACAACTCTTGTCGCTCTGTTCTTGCTACAAAGTGGCATTCATGAAAATAGTTAGACTCGACGATCATTGAAAGAGTATTCAGGCTGTCCATTAAAGTGGACATAATGATAATTAAAAAGTACAGTAATTGATAGAGATAGATAAATATTTATCAATTATATGTAAGTATTTAAGCCAGATTTGGCGATTATTCGTTTTTTCCCTATCCATTTTAGTAAAGGATCCATATGGCATTAAATTTTATGTGGTCGAGTATTATAAATAGATAGTTACTTCGGTGAGAAAACAGTCAATATTTATGATGACGTTCTCATTGAGGGATATTTAAATTAGTATTTGTCTGTAATGAACAGAGTGATTATCCCACTTCCTCAGGATTTCTAGTTTGAATGAACCCGAGTCCGAATATCTCCAAAGCGAGCGTGCCGGATATGGTGTAAGAATGCGAAATACAATAATGGACAGGCACTCTTAAAAATCGGCTTTAGGGGTAAAACGAAACGTTGTAATAGTTGCCGTTTGATTGCGTCATCAGTCGATTTCTTTAGGGCGCCTCTAAAAAGAGTAATTTTTTTTGTTTGTTTTTTGCTCCTGCAAAAACTACACAGGTAACTGCGAATTACGCAGCAGGAAACAACGTGGTAATACGGTGTGTCATCAAAGGCGACAAGCCGTTTTCTTGATATTTGATGCTAAGTGGGTAATGGTATATTTTGTAGTGGTCAAGTTAATTTGACCATAGTAATTGAAGAGTTCCTGTCCCTTATTTTTCTTTTCTGAAAAACGAGAAGTTTTCCGGATTGGATGAGGGCTTACCCTCCTCATCACGCACATGCACGATGGTATCACGGGCCGCAAACGCTTCGACAGTGGGATCAATCTGCTTTTCTACGATTTTGGGGTGCGCCGGGTTATCTTTCTTTTGTAACAATGATCTGGTGATAGCTACCGCGACGATAACAAGTGTGATCATGAGTCGGGCTCCTGTCTTATAGTGTTAAAAAATGTTTGATTTCTAGGGTTAGTATGCTTATTACCCAACGCCAATATTTGAATAAAAAATTAAAGGGGGGCGGTGAAAAATGGCACTTACTGAATCGATAATAGCGGTGGGTTAAACCAAAGGTTTCCACATTCCGAAAGTATGCAAAAAACCAGTCTGTTAGCAAATCACAGTATCCACTGGATCCGGGCTAAAGGCCGGGATGACGATAGGTAGGGGCTTAAGTAATTGTCTTTCGGGAAGGTGACAAACGATTATTGTTCGGACGTGTCTCTGACTCCTTTGGATTTTGTTGTCTGTATTTCACTTTTGAGCCAGTCGCGTAGCCTTTCAAACCGGTTTGTTTCGGCAAAGCTGGCGGAACAGACCAGCCAGTAACCTGATCGCATACGGACCGAAGAGCCAACAGTCTTTAAGTATCCTGCCTCGAGATCCCCTTCGACAAGCAGTGTTCGACCCAGGCCTACGCCCATACCGACAATGACTGCCTGAAGCATCAAGTCAGCACGATCAAATTGGTAGTCAGGTTGAAAGTCGCCCCTTACCGCACCAGCATTTGAAAAATAGGTGTTCCAGCTAAAATCGGTCTCATCGACCTCTCCACGACGATCAGCTAGAAATTTTGTTTCCGGGTTTGTTAAAAGTGCCGCTTCATCGGTCTGATTATCCAGGTAGTTTGGACTCGCAACTGGTTGCATCCAGCAATGGGAGAGATGGGTGGAATGAAGGCCCGGATAGGGCCCAGGACCAAATCGAATCGCAGCGTCGGCTTCATTTGCTTGAAAATCGATTGTTTCCTCCTTTACATCAACCGATATATTCAAGCTTTTGGTTTGTGCATTCGGCAAGGCCGGGATCAACCACTTCATCGCCAGTGATGATGGTAGAGAAAGCTGGATCTGGTTTGTCGAGCGGCTGTGTTCGAGCTTGTCCAGTGCTGTTTCCCACCTCGCCAAGGTATCAATTCCCGCATGACACAGGATCTCTCCTATTTCTGTCAGTCGCAGTTGTCGTGTGGTGCGATCAAACAAGGTGTGACCCAATGCATCTTCCAGTGACCTGGTTCTATGACTGACCGCCGATTGGTCCACGTTCAGTCGCTCGGCAGCTTTAGTAAAACTCAGCTCCGCACCGATTGCGGCCAGCATTGGGGAGGCCTGAACCAGTTTGGCAATTGTTTCTTTACGATCCATATTAATGAATAAAACTCATGTTAATATGAGTTCCCATGTTAGGTTTAACAGGCTAAATTGATCAAACAGTAACTATTACAGTCATTACATTGGAGAATATCATGAAAGAAACTCAAGTAGTTGGAAAAACTATCCCAGCCCAGATCGTCAATGGTTTCGTAACGGGTGGAATTGGTGGCAATCCTGCAGGTGTCGTGCTCGATGCCGACGAACTTAACGAAACTGAAATGCTGAGTATTGCGGGTAAAATAGGCCTGTCTGAAACGGCGTTCGTTTCGTCATCAGAGACAGAGGGGTTTAAACTTGACTTTTTCACACCCAATCGTCGCATCGCTCATTGTGGCCACGCTACTATAGCAACGTTTTCCTATCTTGCGGAACTTGGACGTGTTTCCGCAGGGGAGACATCAA
>JBLHNZ010000254.1:0-6027 GCA_047623245.1 Oceanicoccus sp.
CGGACTTTGGGGCTGAAGTCGCGTTTGCGGGTCGCTCGAATGCGGGAAAATCCAGTGCCATTAATACCTTAACTGAAAATAAAAAGATGGCTAAGATCAGTAAAACACCTGGTCGTACACAGCTTATCAATTTCTTTACTCTTACAGAAACTCAACGCCTTGTCGATTTACCCGGTTATGGTTACGCCAAGGTACCGCTTTCCGTAAAGTTGGCCTGGCAAAAACACCTGGAGGATTATCTGCGCAATCGGGCTTCTCTCAAAGGCCTTATTTTGTTAATGGATTGTCGTCACCCATTGCAGGAATTTGATCGCATGATGCTCTCTTGGGCAGAGGCCTCTAACATGCCAATTCATATATTGCTGACTAAATCCGATAAGTTGAAAAAGGGTCCTGCTAATAATTCTCTAATGACGGTACGCAAAGAACTCGCTTCTTCACAAGCGCTGGTTAGTGTCCAACTCTTTTCTTCGCTGAAGAAATCTGGATTGACAGAACTACGCAGTACCTTAACATCCTGGCTTAATTGCAAAGACAGCGAGAGCCCTGAACCATTAACGGACGAATTGAACTAGATCGTGTCAGGCATCGTTATACTTTTGCTTTCTTGTTCTTTGAATTTTTTTAAAAAAAACCCGGTAACGAAAATATCGTACCGGGTATCAAAAGTATCCATAGGATACTTTTCAGGAGACTTCTGCCAATGCAGGGGAACACCGACAGAAGGTGGTATCTAGCCACTGTAAAGTAAGACCACAAGGGATCAAGAATAGTTCAAATAAAAACAAAATATTTCAACAATCTTTTTCCAACCCTCATTTATCTTCCCGAAAAGGTATCTGCAACGCGCATTTTCGCAGTATTGATGATCAATACCAAACGCTATTTCTAAGTTCAGTTTACTTTTCATGGTGCGACCTTGCCTTCTCTACAAAACCAGAATGCACTTCGTTTAGCATTTTTAAGGTCGCTCATTAGACATAATGATCGTTCCCGATGCGCCGAACATACCTCCGACACCATGGCACACGGACAATTTGGCTCCGTCAATTTGAGCAGGGGATGTCCCTCTCATCTGGCGAACGCTTTCCTGTAGCGCATACATCCCATACATACCCGAGTGCATATATGACAAACCGCCACCATTAGTATTCATCGGTAGCTTACCCCCAGGAGCCGTATGTCTATCCATAATGAACCCTCCAGCTTCTCCGGGCTTCACAAAACCAAGATCTTCCAGTCCATAGATAGGCAGATGAGCAAAAGCGTCATAGATCATAAGATGATCTACATCACTGTGACTAATCCCTGCCTCCTCAAATGCTTTTTTACCCGAAACTTTGAATGCTCTGGAAGAGGTGAAATCGGCCATTTGAGAAATCATTGGTGTTTCGACACTTTCCCCAGTGCCAACAATAAACACAGGCTTTGTCGGAAAGTCGTTCGCTCTATCGGCAGACGTCATGATGAGCGCACCGCCGCCGTCGGTTACTAGGCAACACTGCAGTAACCGAAACGGGTACGCAATCATACGAGAGCTCAATACATCATCAATTGTAATCGGCTCTCTAAAGGTTGCCCGCGGATGCATAGCCGCCCATTCGCGTTGTACAACGGCTACATTAGCAAGCTGTTCGTGAGTGAGCCCTAAGTCTTTCATATAACGCAAGACAGGAATTGTGAACATCGTGGGAGGCCCCATTGGACCGTAAGGCATTTCGAACTGACCAGCCAGACTACTTCCGCCGCCGCCGCCGAACCCTCTACTGCCGACCCGAGACTTACCACTTTCGCCATGAGTGATAAGAACTGTTTCGCAGAGACCTTCGGCAATTGCAGCAGCAGCGTGCCGAACATGTAACATAAAAGAGCAACCTCCAACCGAAGTACCGTCTGCCCAAGTCGGAGTAATCCCCATATAATGTGCAAGGTCCGTTGGACTGATTCCCGCTGTGGCGACGCCATCGATATCCTTGGGCCCGATACCCATATCCTGCATCGCATTAAGTGCTGCATCGGCGTGTAAGCCCAAAACCGAAAGACCCGGTATTTTGCCAAGCTCTGTAGTCTCTGCTGCTCCGACAATCGCTACGCTACCAGGCTTCATGACGCGCCTCCAGCGGGCTTGAATTTTGGAAGAAAGATGTCGTCACTCACTTGCTCAAAACAAACCTCAAGGGCCATATCAAGCTCTAGTGCTTCTGGTGTTTGTTCAACATTAATAATATTAGTCATCATCCTTGGTCCTTCTTCAAGCGCCACTACTGCAATCGAATAGGGAGAGTCCCAACCCTTTGGCGCTCGATGGTTGATGACATAAGAAAACAAGGTCGCCTTTCCAGAGGCTGAATAGATTTCGACATTTCGAGAAGCACATTCCGGACAAAATGGGCGCGGCGGAAAATAAGTATGAGCGCAAGCCTTGCAACGCTGGAGCTTCAATTCTCCCGCTTTGGCAGCGTCCCAAAAATGCTGTGTTTCTGGTGTTGGAACCGGTATCGCTTGAAATTTGTCAGCCATAAGTTATCCCCCATTCTAATATTATCTAATTATCGTTTTAT
The DNA here is from genome assembly GCA_047623245.1 of Oceanicoccus sp. Taxonomy (GTDB): domain Bacteria; phylum Pseudomonadota; class Gammaproteobacteria; order Pseudomonadales; family Dasaniaceae; genus Oceanicoccus. Next base: position 2,562 of record JBLHNZ010000254.1, read on the forward strand.
TCATGTACTTCAGTTTACCCGCGAAATCTCATACCAATGTGCATCACAATAAGTATCCTTAAAAACGCTTATCTGCAATTCGAGCTGAACATGCAAAAGGAAGCTCAAGTCTATTCAACGCTCTAACCGCACAGCACATTTCGCAAACTAGGACGACCGGATAATTCACCAAGCTGGAGAACACTTTTAATGTGCTTCGTCCCAATTTGCTCCAATGCCTACATCGACTATTAACGGTACGTCCAGCGCGGCCGCATTTTCCATCATTTTCCCCATCGATTGAGCAAACACCTCCACGTCTTCGGTTTTCACTTCAAATACTAGTTCATCGTGAACCTGCATAATAATTTTGGCATCACTACCGGACGCTGTTAACCAGCTATCCACGTCAACCATCGCCTTTTTTATAATGTCGGCAGCCGTCCCTTGCATTGGAGCATTGATGGCAGTGCGTTCCGCGGCTTGGCGTCGCATCGCGTTACTATTATTAATTTCTGGTAGGTGCAGGCGCCGACCAAAGAGTGTTTCGACGTAACCTTTTTCGGAAGCATCCATTCGAACGTTTTCCATATACGCATGAACACCTGGATAGCGCGCGAAGTAGGTTTCGATGTAGTCTTTAGCTTCATTGCGCCCAATATTGAGCTGCTTGGCCAACCCGAACGCCGACATACCATATATCAATCCAAAATTGGTTGCCTTTGCTCTGCGCCGCTGCTCAGTGGATACTTCTGTAACTGGCACCCCGAATACTTCGGCTGCAGTTGCGCGATGAATATCCATACCTTTTGAAAAGGCGCTCAAAAGCCCTTCGTCCTGAGACAAATGCGCCATAATCCGAAGTTCAATTTGCGAGTAATCGGCAGCTACTATCTGATACCCCGGCGGGGCAATAAACGCCTGACGCACTCTTCGACCCTCTTCGCTACGAATAGGAATATTCTGTAAATTAGGATCGGAAGACGACAACCGACCGGTCGCTGTTACAGCTTGATGGTATGAGGTGTGGATTCTACCGGTAACAGGACTAATCATTTGCGGTAGTTTGTCAGTATAGGTTGACTTCAACTTGCTGAGACCCCGGTACTCCATTAGCAACTTCGGCAAAGGATAGTCCAAAGCCAGTTCTGCTAGCACCTCTTCAGCTGTCGAAGGCGCCCCCTTAGGCGTCTTTTTGATAACTGGCAACTGGAGTTTTTCAAACAGGATATGACCCAATTGCTTCGGCGAGCTCAAATTAAACTCCTCGCCGGCCAATTCATAAGCCTCTCTTTGTAGCTGCTCAAGTCGAATCCCAATTTCTAGACTCTGCGCCAGTAGCAAGTCCTTACTAACTAACGCCCCATTGCGTTCAATTCGAGACAATACAGGTATCAAAGGCAACTCAATACTGTTGAAGACTTCCACCAGATTAGGCTCGGACTCAAGTTTCGGCCACAACTCTCGATGCAAACGCAACGTAATATCGGCATCTTCAGCGGCATACGGAGCGGCTTCTTCCAGTTGAATTTGATTGAAGGTCAACTGTTTCGCGCCCTTACCCGCGATATCTTCAAATTTAATAGTACTCGCACCAAGATACTTCGAGGCGAGCGTATCCATATCGTGGCGACTACCCGTACTATTTAAGATATAGGACTCAAGCATCGTGTCGTATTTAATGCCTCTAAGATCGATATTATGGTTGGCAAGAACGCTACGGTCGTACTTTAGATTTTGTCCTACTTTGGCACAGTCCGGGTCTTCCAGCAGCGGTTTCAGCGTTGATAACACTAACTCTTCGCTCAGCTGATTGCCGGCACCCAGATAATCATGTCCGAAAGGGACATAAGCCGCCGACCCCGGTTCGACTGAGAACGAAACGCCTACAACGCGAGCTTCCATGTAGTTAAGACTGGTTGTTTCAGTATCAAAGGCAAATAGCTCTGCTGACTTCAGCTTTTCGACCCACTGGAAAAAATGAGCCTCGTCGGTGACCAATTGATAGTCCGCTTCGCCAACAACGGGAAACTCGACTGAGCCCTCTTCGGCCGAGTTTAACGCACCATTATCACTAACGTTCGTGCTATGTTGCGAAAACTGAGTGGTCCGCCCGGACTCTAATTCATCTATCCACGACTTAAATTCCATCTCCTTGAAGTAAGCGACCAATAATTGTGCGTTAACATCCGTCATTGACAGCTGGTCAATAGACTCCGTGAGCTCCACGTCGAGTTTTATGGTCGCCAGTTCGTAGGACAAATACGCATTTTCCTTTTCTTTTTCCAATTTGGCCGCTAAGGTTTTCGCTCCCCGAACAGATAAGGCGGCGACTTTGTCTAAGTTGCCATACAACGTGTCGACGCTACCTATGCCTTGCAGCAAAGCCAGAGCCGTTTTTTCTCCGACCCCGGCTACACCTGGAATGTTATCAACCTTATCTCCCATTAAGGCCAAGAAATCAATAATGAGCGCCGGCGGTATACCAAATTTCGAAACCACGCCCTCCTCGTCCATCAACGTTTCGGTCATCGTATTAACAAGCGTCACATGTTTGTTGACAAGCTGCGCCATATCCTTGTCTCCCGTGGAGATCACAACATCAATGCCTTTCTCAGTCGCTTCTCGTGCATACGTGCCGATCACATCATCGGCTTCAACTCCGTCAACGACTATTAGCGGCATGCCCATCGCCAGAATAATATTGTGAATGGGCTCGATCTGTAATCGTAAATCATCGGGCATTGATGGCCTATTAGCTTTGTAGGCTGGGTAAATGTCATCTCGGAAGGTTTTTCCTTTGGCATCAAAAATCACGGCGATAATGCTAGATGGATAGTCTTTGATCAGCCGCCTCAACATGCTCGTTACACCGCGAACAGCACCGGTTGGCATACCCGCAGAATTTCTCAAGTCAGCTTGCGACATCGCATGAAAAGCGCGATATAAGTAAGATGATCCGTCAACCAAAACTACGGGCGCTACATTTTTGTTAAACATAATAGTTGTGTTTTTCCTAACTCATTAATAATGAAAAGTTATTCTATGTTAATAGCTACCCATCCACGCAATTACAAAGCAGACAGTTATCGAAAAAATTCAACCAGTAGCAGTTTTCGAAAACCAGTACTGGCGGCACCGAACAAAGACCTGAAAGTAGTACAAGTGATTCTAACCCACGAGCTTGTTCCGCGGATATAAAATTGCATACTTGGTCCAGCAACTTGCATCGATACTCCTAACCGTTGTTTAACAAAATTTTGGCACCACTGAGAGAAGGTAACATAAAGAAATCGTCACTGACTGTAATTATGTTACCCATTCGTTACCATTAAGTTAATTCGAATAATTTACAAAAAATGTTTAAAAACAATACTATACAAATAATATGAATTAATTTTTCTGAACATATACCGAAAAAGTTACAAATGGGTAACAAATATAGCGTGCTACTCTCTAGACTAAAAACAGCAATATGTTACCATAG
>JBLHNZ010000255.1:0-5999 GCA_047623245.1 Oceanicoccus sp.
AACCGGCAAACCTATTAATATAAAAAAGCCACAGTTTTTAAGTCCCTCTCAAATGAAAAATATCGTCGATAAATTTGCTGAATGTGGAAACGACAAGGTGATGCTGTGCGAGCGAGGCAGCAACTTTGGTTACGATAATTTGGTTGTCGATATGCTGGGCTTTAGAACGATGAAAGAAGTCAGTAACGGCGCTCCTATTATTTTTGATGTGACACATTCTCTGCAATGCCGAGACCCAATGGGCGTCGCGTCGAGTGGACGCCGTCACCAAGTTGCCGAACTAGCGCGCGCGGGCCTCTCGCAACGCATCGCTGGCTTGTTTATAGAGGCACACCCTGATCCCGACAACGCGTTGTGTGATGGTCCATCGGCACTGCCTATCGATGTTTTGGAACCTTTTCTCAAAGAAATGAAGGCGGTGGACGATTTAATGAAGTCGTTGCCAGTTTTGGATATCAGTTGAAACAGCAAGCTAACAGTACCAAGGTAAAAACCGTAATATATCAAGGGTATTTGACCCACTAGTACACAGGAGCACTGAGCCAATGGCTGAAATAGTCGATATTAAAGCATTTGAAATTCTGGATTCTCGCGGCAATCCTACGGTTGAGGCCGATGTTATTTTAGCTTCAGGGGCTGTTGGAAGCGCCTGTGCACCTTCAGGTGCTTCAACAGGCTCAAGAGAGGCTTTAGAATTGCGAGATGGTGATGAAAGTCGCTATTTGGGCAAGGGTGTTTTAAAAGCGGTCGATAATATTAATACCGTCATCAAGAGCTTACTTGTTGGAAAAGATGCGGCTGATCAGCGAGGAATCGATCAGTTGATGATTGATGCCGACGGTACCGAAAGCAAAGCCAATTTGGGTGCCAACGCCATTCTGGCTGTATCGCTCGCGACAGCAAAAGCCGTTGCCATCGAAAAAGGTATCCCCCTCTATCAACATATTGCAGATGTGAACGGTACGCCGGGTCAATATTCGATGCCAGTGCCGATGATGAATATCATCAATGGTGGCGAGCACGCCGATAACAACGTCGATATTCAAGAGTTTATGGTGCAGCCCGTTGGTGCGAAAACGTTTGCTGAAGCTTTGCGCATGGGTGCAGAAATATTTCATTCCTTGAAAAAAGTTTTAAAATCAAAAAACCTCAGTACTGCCGTGGGTGATGAAGGTGGGTTTGCCCCAGATCTCGCTTCAAATGCTGATGCGCTAGCGGTTATCAAAGTAGCAGTGGCCAATGCCGGGTATACCTTAGGGGACGATGTGGCATTGGCATTGGATTGCGCTGCATCAGAATTCCATAAGAATGGTCAATATGATTTGGCGGGCGAAGGGAAGGTTTTCAGTTCAGAAGGTTTTAGCGATTATCTGGCACAGTTGTGCGAACAATATCCGATCATTTCGATAGAAGATGGTTTGGATGAATCTGATTGGGATGGCTGGAAATACCAAACAGAAATACTTGGAGATAAGATTCAATTGGTTGGTGACGATCTATTCGTCACCAATACCAAAATTTTGCAAGAGGGGATTGAAAAAAATATTGCCAATTCAATCTTGATAAAATTCAATCAGATTGGCACTCTTTCCGAAACACTCGATGCCATAAGAATGGCGAAAAAAGCAAATTATACCGTAGTGATTTCTCACCGTTCCGGTGAAACCGAAGACACTACAATTGCCGATCTCGCTGTCGGGACGGCCGCCGGACAAATCAAAACGGGTTCTTTATGTCGCTCAGACCGCGTAGCAAAGTATAACCGTCTTTTACGTATTGAAGCTGAATTGGGTGAAGCTGCTCCCTATCGTGGGCGCGCAGAATTTCGGTCTTAGGGTTATACTTTGCACTAGGAACTATTAACGAATAGTCGGCGGGTTTATATTGCAGGCTCCGCCGCTTTTTTTATGGTGCTAAATCCTGTTTTGATTTCTTGTAAGGTTATTCATGGAAGCCTGTGGTTTATAGCTCGTGATCCTTTTGTTAGTGCCTCTCTTTTTGTTTGAAGCGGGTGCGAGGACACGGACAATTAGTTTCAAGGTTAGCTAAATATTTATGCGCTGGATATTGGTTTTGTTAATTATTTTCTTTTTCGGCTTACAGTATCGACTGTGGGTTGGAGAGGGGAGTTGGGCGCATATTGTTTCTCTTGAAAAAAAAATCGCCGATCAAAAGGACGTTAACAAACAACTCGTTCAGCGCAACAAATTTCTTGAAATTGAAATATTGGGTCTTAAAAACGGTAGAGAAAGCGTAGAAGAGCGAGCGCGATCAGACTTAGGGCTGGTTAAAAAAGGTGAAACATTTTATCTGTTAGTGGATAAGAATAAACAATGACTGTACCTGCTCGTATTTTTGCCGTAGTTCCAGCAGCCGGAGTAGGCCGCAGAATGAATGGTGGCAAACCCAAACAGTATTTGATGTTAAATGGAAAAACCGTTCTTGAGCATAGCTTGGAAAAATTGTTGCTCGAACCCCGCATTCAGAAAATTATTGTGGTTCTCAGCGCCGATGATAAATATTGGCAGTCACTGCAAATATTCAAAAATAGTCGTATTGAAGTGGTGACCGGCGGTTCAGAAAGATGTATTTCAGTTCTAAACGGAATGCAGCATCTATTTACAGGTTCAATCCAGAGTGTTTCGGGAGATGGTGGTAGAGCTGGAGGTCATACCCAAAGAAGCAGGGATTTTGACGACAGTTGGTCAGATAGCTGGGTATTGGTTCACGATGTTGCCAGGCCATGTATTAGACTCAGTGATATCCAAAAACTAATCGCTGCTTTGCAGGATCATCCAGTTGGCGGTATTTTAGCTGTACCCGTGGTTGATACATTAAAGAAAATAGGAAGCGATCAGTACATCGAAACGACAGTTGATCGCGATGACTTATGGCAGGCCCAGACTCCACAAATGTTTCCATGTGACATGCTGTTAAATGCCTTGAAAGATAGCGTCGAAAAAGGATTTGTGATTACCGACGAAGCATCGGCCATGGAATTTGCGGGTTTCTCTCCATTAGTCGTTGAAGGATCGCCCGAAAATATTAAGATTACGCGGCGGGAAGATTTAGCTCTCGCAGAGTACTACTTATCAAAAGGGCTCATGTAATGCGTATCGGTCATGGTTATGACGTACATCGGTTCGGACAAGGTGACCACCTGATTCTCGGTGGCGTTACTATTCCTTATGAATGTGGGCTAATAGCTCATTCAGATGGAGACGTTTTAATTCACGCGCTGTGCGACGCCTTACTTGGGGCGTGTGGTTTAGGAGATATCGGTCAGCATTTTCCAGATACCGATGATCAATATAGCAATGTAAATAGCAGGAAGTTATTGCAGTTCGTCTACGAGTTGGTGAAAAAGCAGGGCTTTTGTTTGGGAAATGCCGATATCACATTGATAGCGCAAGCCCCGAAAATGGCCAGTTATAAACCTTTAATGCAAGCTAATCTTGCCGAAGATTTAGCGGTAGATATCGGAGCTATTAACATTAAAGCAACCACAACAGAGCAGCTCGGTTTTACTGGGCGCAAGGAAGGCATTGCCTGCCATGCTATCGTCTTATTGGAAAACGGTTAAAATATTTTGATGCTTTCAACAGAAACGTCGCGACAACCACTGCCTTATGTCAATACTTGTCCCGATTTTTTCGGCAACTTGCGGGAACGACCCGAATATTTTCAAGTGGAAGAAATTCTTGGTTTTGAGCCTGCCGGTGAGGGGGAACACATATTCCTATTCATCGAAAAAACAACATTAAATACTCAGCAGGTAGCGAATAAGCTCGCAGATTTAGCTGAAGTTCCATTAAGGCAAGTCAGTTATGCAGGGATGAAAGATCGCAATGCCATCACGCGTCAATGGTTTAGCGTCCATTTACCCGGAAATAGCGAGATCGATTTTTCATCTATTAATAATGATCAGTTGACAGTGCTGAAGCAAAAGCGCCATTTACGAAAACTTCGGCGCGGCGTTCATCAAGGCAATAAATTCGACATTACCTTAAGTAACATAAAAAATGTTGTTCCTGGGAGGCATGCTGCCGAGTCATTTGAGAAGGCACATCAAGTGGAATTTGAGCAGCGGGTTTCTGCGTTGTCTTCTTTGGGCTTTCCTAATTACTTTGGAGAGCAGCGCTTCGGTCGAAATGGTTCAAATATTGAGCAAGTTGAGAAATGGTTTATGGGTAGTTTTAAACCCAAAAAACATCAGCGGGGTTTATATCTTTCAAGTGCACGATCGTTTCTATTCAACCAGGTGTTAGCTGAACGCGTTCGAGAAAATAGTTGGAATCAAACGACTTCGGGCGAGCTATTGATGTTAAATGGTACGCAAAGCGTATTTCCTCAAGGACAAGATGACTTAGAGGCGCGGATTCGTAGCGGTGATATTCACCCTACTGGACCAATGTACGGTAAGTCTGGGAAGTTAATGCCTGAAGAAGAGGTCGGCGCATTAGAATCGCGCTTACTGAGTGAATATGGGAGTTTAACTCGTGGGCTGGAACTACACGGGTTGAAAGCCGAACGTCGAGCATTAAGGGTGATACCAGCGGATTTGAAACATATCTGGGCAGATGATCGGGTTAGTTTGACTTTCTCTTTACCCAGAGGTTGTTATGCGACAGCTCTAGTGCGGGAATTAGTGAATTATCAAGTAGAATAGTCGATGGTAATTCTTAACAATAAGAAAAACGATACGTCGGGAGATGTAGTTGACGAAACTTAATATTAATGGCATCGGTATGACCTCTCAGCGGACCCGAGACCGGCTGGTGGAGCGTTTACTCGACCAAGGTATAAAGAATTTTAAAGTTCTCGATGTTATGCGAACAATTCCTAGGCATATTTTTCTAGATGAGGCACTAGCTCATCGCGCCTACGAAGACGCTTCTTTGCCCATCGGATTCCAACAAACATTGTCTCAACCCTACATTGTTGCCCGGATGACAGAATTGTTATTAGCTGCTGGTCCATTAACGCGGGTTTTGGAGGTAGGTACGGGGTCAGGTTTCCAAACGGCTGTGCTAGCCCAGTTAGTTGATTCTGTTTATAGCGTAGAAAGGATAAAACCTCTACAGGACAAGGCGCGTGAGAGACTACGATTTTTGAAAGCAAGAAACGTGTACTTTAAACATGCTGATGGAGAGTTCGGTTGGTCTGAAAGAGGGCCTTTCGACGGTATTATTTCTACCGCAGCTCCGGAACGGATTCCAGAAGAATTGATCGATCAGCTTGCAGTAGGCGGACGATTGGTCCTGCCTGTTGGCGATAACAGGGAGCAACATTTGACCTTGGTTGAAAAAAACGGAAATGAAGTGACTGCCAGTATAATTGAGCCGGCTTTCTTTGTACCTTTAAAGTCTGGTGTTATTCGTTAACGCCATTATCTAGTTTGAAATGCCGGGAATGATATGAAGTCTGAGAGAACTCGTTTGTTTGGGGTTTATGTACGCGGAATAGCAATGGGAGCTGCCGATGTGGTCCCGGGCGTTTCAGGTGGAACAATTGCTTTTATTACTGGTATTTACGAAGAACTACTGTGTTCAATAAAATCGATTAACATAACTGCTCTAAAAATATTGTTTATACAAGGGCCTACGGCGTGCTGGAAACACATAAACGGCTCATTTTTACTGCCTCTTCTGCTGGGGATATTAACCAGTGTATTGTCGTTTGCTCACATCATTAGCTATTTATTAGAAGCATTTCCGCAACTCTTATGGTCATTCTTTTTCGGCCTAATATGCGCGTCCTCAGTTTTTATAGGTAAGCAGATTAACCGATGGAGCGTTTCAGCGGTCTTTATTTTCTTGTTCGGAGTAGTTACCGCTTATATAATCGGTCAGGTTCGTCCCTCAGATTTGGAACCGAGCTTATTAATATTGTTTGGAGCCGGTGCGATTTCGATTTGTGCGATGATTTTACCCGGTATTTCTGGAAGTTTTATTCTTGTGTTGTTGGGTCTTTATAGTCATGTTCTTACGGCGGTCAAA
>JBLHNZ010000256.1:0-5991 GCA_047623245.1 Oceanicoccus sp.
CGCTAAAGTGAGTCCAGCTGCGCCGCTGCCTATAACTAATACGTCATGTGTAAAATGTTGGCTCATGATGATGTTCTGAATTAAATGGAAAAAACTGGCACCTTCGCCAGAGCGATAAACCCAATATGGATAGAAACGAAAGCGTAATATATCTTTATGACTAAGTATAAACGCCTGAGTCGTTACTTTTCTAAAAAATAACGATAATAATCTGATGCTTAGCAGACAAATTGTTGATTATCGCATTGAACTTATTACGATTGATACGTTCAGACTATCCAGTTACACAGTTTGTACAAAGAGCGCTGTCTACTGCTAAGCAAAAAGGCTGGCTTTAAATAACTGAAACAACTACTTTATACAATAAATCAAGAACTTCCGGAAGGGTCCATGGTCTATCTAACTAGCAAAATGACAGTTTACAACCCGTACTACCGAAGGGCGGTCTGAGGCATATGTCAGAGCAGTCAGACCAACAATTGGTCGAGCGCGTGCAAAAGGGCGATAAACGAGCTTTCGATTTATTGGTCATTAAGTATCAGCATAAGATAATGGGCTTGATTTCGCGCTATGTAAACGATAATTCTGAAGTCGAAGATGTTGCTCAGGAAGCTTTCATTAAAGCCTATAGGGCCTTGCCCAGATTTCGAGGTGACAGTGCTTTTTACACGTGGCTTTATCGGATTGCCATTAATACCGCCAAAAACTATCTGGTGGCACGTAGTCGTCGACCACCGGGCAGGGATGTTGATGTAGAGGATGCAGAATATTTTGAGTCAGCGAGCTCGCTACGTGATGTCGAGAGTCCTGAAAATGTATTGTATGGCGACGAATTGAAATTGGTTGTTGAAACAGCCATTAAGGAATTACCCGAGGATTTGCGAACTGCAGTAAGTCTTCGCGAGTTTGATGGATTGAGTTATGAAGACATTGCCGATGTAATGGAATGTCCGGTTGGGACCGTTCGGTCGAGAATATTCCGAGCTAGGGAATCGATCGACAAACAAGTTCAAACGCAGGTTTTTGGGGCATTGGAAGCGAATGATTTGAGGAGTAAGGGGGCTAAGGTTAGTGCCTAGATCGAACCCGATGGACTCTCTCCGAAGTCGGTTGAGTAGAAGAGAAAGTACAAAATTACAGAAGCTAGAACCTATTAAATACAAGAAGAACAATCATAAAATAGCAGTAATAGAGGAAGTCTAATGAGTGAACAGTTACGCGAATCGGTATCCGCATTGATGGATGGAGAGGCTGACGAAATGGAGGTACATCGTTTGTTAGCAGAGAGTAATAAAGATGTTGTTCAGGAGGCGTGGTCTCGGTATCAGTCGATAAGTGACGTGATGCAGGGTGACAGTGACAGTAAGCGGTTTAAGCATATTGAAATCTCACAAAAAGTGAGTGATGCGGTAAGCGCCGAGAGCTCGCTTCTAGTGAAAAAAGAGCGGAAACCATCTGCATTTTTGAAATCTATCGGTGGGTTTGCAGTGGCCGCTTCCGTAACAGTGGCAGTGGTAATCGGTATGCAGGCAAATCAACCTACTTCTAGCGGTTTCGATGCAATTTCAAATCCCGCAATCTCCAGTCGCGTGTATTTGCCGAATAATACGGCCAGCAATGTCAGCTTTTCAGGCCTGCAAACCGCAGCTAGACCCAACGCGCTATCTAATTCGCTACCTGGCGTTATCGACGCAAGTAAGGTTATTGCCAATTTTGAAGCACAAAAGCGCCTCGATAAATTTATTTTGAGGCATACAGAACGCGCTGCGCTGAATGATGGTCAGGGCATGATATCTTACGCAAGAGTAGCCTCGTTTGATTCTCCGTAACAGCATTGAACTGTTAGGCAAGAAGGCGTTAAACGTTTGAATGATCCTTTCGGATTGTCTTTTTCGCGAATGAGTTAATTACCGAGTTTTTATGATTCCAGCCTTTTTAAGAACAAGCGTGGCAACGTTAATTTTGCTTGCAACTTCATCGGCAACTTACGCCAGTGCCGATGCATTTAATTTGCTCGATAAAATGTCGCATAGCTTTAGAGAGCTTAATTACCAGGGAGTATTTAGCTATCAACAGGGGGATGACTTACAGTCGCTGAGAATCACCCATTCGGTCATCAATGGAGAAGAATACGAAAGACTAGAGTACATGGACGGTGATCAGCGGGATGTTGTGCGCCATCGTCACGATCTAAATTGCGTTCATCCAGGGCATCGAATAGTTAGAATGTTGTCGACGAGTGAGTTTGACGAGCAATCGGACAAAGACCCTATTCAGGGCGAAGCTCTTCCCTCAAAGTTAAGCAACTATTACCAGTTTTCAAACGTTGGTACCGGCCGTATTGCGGGTAGAGACGTTACGAAGTTGTTGATTAGTCCAAAAGATTCTCATCGTTTGACGCGTCGACTTGCTCTTGATGATGAAACCGGCCTGCTATTGCAATCCGTATTGATCGGACCAAAGAACAAGGTTTTGGAGCGTTTTCAGTTTGTAGATATTACTATCGGCAAAAAACTAGCAGAAGCCTACTTCCATGAAGGCGAAAACAGCCACGAAGCGCCGCACATAGGTCCGGCTACCGAAGCACCTGAGTTCTTAACCATCGCTAGTAGAAGCTGGAGCGTTAAATGGATCCCCGGTGGATATACGCCCGTGATAGAAAATAGTGATAACGGAAGCGAAGATATTGCGACGTTTACCGATGGTCTAGCCGTTTTTTCCGTATTTTTAGAGCGCTCAAAGAAAAACTCCCTTTCGGTGGAAGGGCAAAGTCAGCGAGGGGCAACCATCGCTTACTCCAAACCTGTGTTATTGGCTGGGCGCCCTCACAGAGTCACCGTAGTGGGCGAGATACCAAGCCAAACTGCTCAGTTGGTTGCAGAATCGATTACTCTTGTGCCGTCGCAATGACGTCATCTTCCAGTGTTATTCCTTCTCAACTCGCGTAAGATCGTGGTCTGCACAATTTATCAGCTTCTTTTTGCAGGACCAATAGTCTTCCGGATGAATCCCAATGCGATAGGTGATGTCTGCATTGGCGTGTTATCTAAGTTTCGTAGTGACAGGAATCTTTGCCCATGAGTGCATCTGGCCAGATATCGGAAATAGGGCAGGTCGTTGAAATCGGAGACGATTGTCTGTGGGTCGAAACAATTCGGAAGACAACTTGTCAAAGTTGTACCGCTCAAAAAGCGTGCGGCCATGGCATTATGAGCAATACAGATAAAGGTCGTACCCATAAAATTCGGGTGTTGATTGACGAATCTGACATTAAGGGTTATCGGGTCGGCGATGAAGTGGAAATTAGTATTCCAGAGCATCTACTAGTCACCGGTGCGCTGCTAGTGTATTTGCTTCCCTTGCTAACAATGCTAGGTGGAGCGATGTTAGCAGCACAGGTGTGGGCGGGCGATGTGCCGGCGGTTATCGGTGCTGTTGCTGGTTTCTCCTGTGGTATTTTTGTGGTTCGGTATCATGCAGCTCAATTTAACGATTCAGTGGCTTTTAACCCGTCGGTAACCAGCTTGCGCAAAGGCAGCGTTGACCTTATCGGCCGGGTTTGATGTGCTAGTGGTTGGTTGATGTTTAGTCAGGTCGCGTTGTCATTTTGTCAAAAATACAATTTGGAAAAAAGCTATTTTTATCAATAGTTTGTCCTTCTTTCCCACATAATACGGGTTTATCATTTTTTATTTTCTCTTTTCAGGCGTTATTGCTTAATCTATGAATGTCTTTCATAGCACCTTCTGCTGCTTTCCTGTAAAATCTCGCGCTGATTTAAGATAGAGACCCGTAAGAGCTGCTCGTATGTTTAGTTACATGACAACGGGTAGCAAACGGCTTTCGTTGCCAAAGTGGTGTGTAAGTGCACGAAGTAAAATTAATCCGAAATTTTTCCATTATTGCCCATATTGACCATGGCAAATCTACTCTGGCTGACCGATTTATCCAGATGTGTGGTGGTCTGAGTGAGCGAGAAATGGACTCTCAGGTTCTCGACTCAATGGATATTGAGCGAGAGCGTGGTATTACCATAAAAGCCCAAAGTGTCACGTTGAACTTTACGGCTAAAGACGGTAAGACTTACCAGTTGAACTTTATTGATACACCAGGCCATGTCGATTTCTCGTACGAAGTATCTCGTTCATTGGCTGCCTGCGAGGGCGCGCTGCTGGTTGTGGATGCGGCCCAAGGCGTTGAAGCTCAGTCGGTTGCAAATTGTTATACTGCGATAGAGCAAGGGCTAGAGGTTTTACCTGTACTCAATAAAATGGATCTACCGCAAGCCGATCCCGACAACGTTAAAAATGAAATTGAAGAAATTATAGGGCTCGATGCAGATCATGCGATACCGGTTAGTGCGAAATCCGGAATGGGCGTGGCCGATTTACTTGAACAAATAGTTGAAGCAATACCCGCTCCAGAGGGCGATTGGCAAGGTAAATTACAAGCACTAATTATTGACTCCTGGTTTGACAACTATTTGGGCGTCGTTTCTTTAGTTCGCGTGAAGCATGGCGAGCTGAAGAAAGGCGACAAAATTATCATGAAGTCGCATGGTAAGGCTCAGATAGTGGATAGTGTCGGAATTTTTACTCCGAAACGCTTTGAAACGAAAAGCCTTAAGGCCGGTGAAGTAGGGTTCGTAGTCGCTGGTATAAAAGATATCCATGGAGCGCCAGTTGGCGATACCATCACACACGCTGCAACAGCCGATGTGGAGCAGCTACCTGGTTTTAAAACCATTAAACCTCTGGTTTACGCTGGCATGTTCACGGTCTCGTCGGACGATTACGAAGATTTCCGAGATGCCCTGGCAAAATTGTCGCTTAACGATGCTTCGTTATTTTATGAGCCCGAATCTTCTGATGCTCTTGGGTTTGGTTTTCGTATCGGGTTTTTGGGTATGCTCCATATGGAAATTATTCAAGAGCGCCTCGAAAGAGAATACGACCTCGATCTGATAACGACTGCACCGACCGTTATTTTTGAAATCGAAAAAAATGACGGCTCAATCGTCATGGTTGATAATCCCTCGTCTTTGCCAGATGCTAGCGAGGTCAACGAAATGCGCGAACCCATTGTCGTCGCCAACATTTTAGTTCCGCAAGAATATTTAGGTAACGTTATTACTCTTTGCGTCGAAAAGCGAGGCACTCAGCGGGATATGCAGTTCCTCGGGAAGCAGGTATCGCTGAGTTATGAACTGCCTATGAATGAAGTAGTCATGGATTTCTTTGATCGCTTAAAATCGGTGAGTCGCGGATATGCTTCATTGGACTATGGCTTCGATCGTTTTCAAGCAGCGAATCTTGTCAGGTTGGACGTTTTAATAAACGGCGACCGTGTCGATGCGCTGGCGCTGATTGTTCATCGTGATCAAGCGCAATCAAAGGGTCGGCTATTAACCGAAAAAATGAAAGAGCTAATTCATCGTCAAATGTTTGATGTTGCTATCCAGGCTGCGATTGGTGGCCAGATCATAGCAAGACAAACGGTGAAAGCGTTGCGAAAAAACGTGACTGCTAAGTGCTATGGCGGTGATGTAAGTCGGAAGCGAAAGCTTTTGGAAAAGCAAAAAGCAGGCAAAAAGCGCATGAAACAAGTAGGTAATGTTGAAATCCCGCAAAGTGCTTTCATGGCCGTATTGAATATAAATAGCTAATCTGTCGCGAATTAAAGTTGATAAGGTTTGAAGTAAGCGTTTCAGTAAATCACTTTTTTGCTTAGGCGTTACCGCTTAAAAACCGAATGCGCCAATAATGTGGAAAAAATATAATGGTTGATACAGTTTTGGTGGTGATTTGTTTTGTCACTCTAGTCGTGTGGTTTGTGCAAGAGAAATATGCGAGGGTAGAGTTACAAAACAACTTGGATGAGGTGATTAAGAAAGGAAAACATATCGTCGTAGATCAGTTGCAATCTAACACTATGCCTGCATGGAATGATTGGTTGTTCAAAGCGGTCTTCCTTATGTGGATTGTGTGGGCC
>JBLHNZ010000257.1:0-5985 GCA_047623245.1 Oceanicoccus sp.
TGGATGACCCCCTTTCATCAGTGCGGGGACCAGCCTGTATTGCATTGGCAGCCCTTGTCCCTGGCAACCTGATTGAACGCCAGACTCCAGCTATTCTGACCTCCATTTCCCTCTATCCCGGTACCGACGGCGCTATTATCTTATTGGGAAAGACAGGTTCGGATAAAGCCATTGAACTACTTAATCAAGATGAGGTTTCCGGTGCTAACCCCGATGATACGGAGATGGCGTTAGCTCGCTTGGGGGTTGTTGAGTCGCAAAATGCACTGATAAAGGCCTACTTAAATGCAGACAATGTGGAAGAAAAGGCATTGCAAGCACGCCGTCTTGGTTACGTTAGCTCCGACAGGACCAAGCGAATTCTCGCCGAAGATATTCGAACACCGCTGACTTATATGTGGCATCCACCTGCCAGACGATCTCTGCGTATTCACATTATTGAAGCCTTGCATCTGGCGTTTCCCGAAGAGGCAATATTTTGGCAGCCCATTGTGACGCCTTCCGACGATAGCTATTACCAAGCTATCGAAGATTGGCTGAATAAAACTCTGGGGACGAAGTGGACTCAACCTAGACCCGATTTTCTTTATGAGGAAGACTCTCCCATTATGCCATCCCAAGAATTCTAGTAGTCCTATTGGAACTTTTCTTGGGTGCTAGCTTCAGCTAATCAACCGCCAGAACCGCTAGCGTCGCCGCACTTACGGTGCTCGGACTAGATGTATTTACTCTTGGTTTCAACTAAGTAAAAGAGATTCATTAGTTCCCTGTTAAGATTTGGCGCCGCCTACGTGACAAGATTTTTATTTGCGTCCCTTTCATAAAGTCATTACTGTTCTTTGAAACTACTAAGGTCTGCTTTTTACACTTTTGTGCGTTGCGGAGTCAGACCTTTGATTTGTATGATTACTTAGATTCGCACCTATTATTGCTTAATGCAGGGTAACGCGACCTACTATTGTTATAGAAAACTCCAAAAAAATGCCGTAGGTAGAAGATTTCCCCGCAACGTTTCGCGGAAAACAGCTCGCGCATTATGTCATTAGCCGAAAAACCTGATTAGCTCGGCGCAAATTTTTATTCCGAGAATATTCCGAAAGCAGAACAGAGTATAAAGTATTATTTGAACAGCATAAAATCACTTGATAAATCTCACCAACTGGAAACACAATGATTGACTTATACACCGCCCCAACACCCAACGGCCATAAAGCTTCCTGCACTCTGGAAGCTCTCGACCTAACTTACGACGTTCACACTGTGAATATCAGTGATGGAGAACAACTCACTCCCGCGTTTCTCTCCATCAACCCCAATGGCCGTATCCCCGCGATAGTCGACCGCGGGTGCGACAATTTTGCGGTTTTTGAATCGGGCGCTATTATGATTTACCTCGCGGAAAAGACCGGTAAATTATTACCCACTGACGCTAAGGGTCGATCGAGGGTGATCCAGTGGCTAATGTTTCAAATGGGCGGCGTCGGACCAATGATGGGCCAAGCCAATGTGTTCTACCGATACTTTCCGGAAAAATTACCTGCCGCAATTGATCGCTATCAACATGAATCTCGACGTTTGTTTGAAGTATTAGACCGTCGACTGGGAGAGAGTGAGTGGCTGGCCAAAGACTTTTCCATTGCAGATATAGCCAATTGGTGCTGGGTGCGAACCTACAAATGGTCGGGCGTATCGAGAGACGGTCTGGAGAACCTGGACCGCTGGCTAAACGCCATGAAAGAAATCCCCGCTATGCGCAAAGGCGTCGAAATCCCCTTTGTCGTAGACAGCTTAATCAACAATAAAGACGCGGCCGAAAGATTTGCCGAAAATGCACGTAAGTCGCTGCAAACATAAAACACCCTTAGCAATACAAAATACGCGTGAATACCTTATCGCCCTAGCAACTGAGGTCACAAAAATCACACTGGCAGATCCTACAAATAGGAAACCGCCATGATTCAAAAGTGACAAAAAAACGAGCATCCTAATTCTGGAAAGAACGAAAGAAAAATCAAAAAAGTAAACACTCACTATCAATACGATCACTAAAAAAACACAGAAATTGTTTTCACTTTTTTAATTGCCTCTACGCCAAACCAAGAGCACCCGCGTGACGAGCGATGTCCGGGCGCATCGCGTTGCGAATGCGAGTGTAGCTAACTCGATCTTTTTGCACGAGACTTTTAGCGAGCTTGAAACCGTTCAACTGCAACTCTTCCATTGAATGAATACTGTCAACGAGGTCCAAGGCCTCACATTCCACACCGGTATATGCTTTACCTGTAAGCGCCATGTACTTGAGGGCCTGTTTATTCGGCAACAAATTGATGACATCCATCATTAGCGGGGGGAAGGACATTTTGATATCGACTTCCGGAAAACAAAAACGGCCACGATCCGATCGCATCACACGAAAATCTGCCGCCGCAGCCAAAATCGCACCACCGGCATAGGCATTGCCATTAATACAAACGACGGTTGGTGCGTTCAATAACGCCAAACGATACAGAACCGTCTCGAGCGCCAATATAAAGGCTTTTTTGCCCGCTTTGGGCTGATCCATCAACCAAGCCAAATTAATGCCAGTTGAGAATGTTTTCTCATGTTCGCAACGAATCAACAGGGCGGTATTGCCTTCATACTTTTCAACCACGTCGAAGGCCGACAAATATTCCCGCATGACATCTAATGTAAACGTGTTTTCATTATCATTGTTCGTTAGCGTTAACACGTGAATTTCTTCTTTCACTTCCAGGGTCATTGACGACATTGGTTCTCTCTCATCTTTGATTTACTAAAATTAAACGACACAACGAACAGTTACTGCTTCTTTGTTGCAACATTTTTAACAGGGTATACAAAGCATCGACAGGACTAGCCGGATCTTTTCCCGTGGGTAGCCCACAGACAGACGAAATGAACACTGCAATACCCAATTATAACGGGAGCGATGGGCCATCACTGTGGTCCACAAAAAGACCACAGACACGTCAATACGACCGTCTGCTGTTGTTTATTTCTTTCAACGTCCATCCACCACTTGTTTAAAGCTAATTTTTTCAGTTAACATTTTGGTTGCCTGGTAACGCGTCGACCCGAGTCCATGTCACTGTTCGACTCATAAATCCGACTTTGACTAATATCTCCATATGGTCCGGTTTAGGCAAACTAAGCTCCGCATCTTTGAAGGATTTCAATTGTTGGGCGTAAATTTGTCCGCTCCAGTTTTCCGCACCCTTTTCAGCCATTACCTCTTTTAACAACACCTGACCCACTGCCTGTGAATTTTTGTCGTTGCGAACAACTGTACCTACACCCAGTCCGTCGTTAAATGTTATTTTTATCCAGGCCGGCTGCTCGTCATTTTTCCACAGGCCCACCAGATTTTCTGCGAGTAAACACGGCGCTATCAAACTCGCCGACAGTATTACGGTCGCACGTATTAACCATGTCATTCAAGTCACTTCTCTCTATGTCAGACAAAACTCGCCAAAAAATAATGAGCGTCCCAACTCAACAATTTAACCTTCTTTCCGTTTCGTTCAAAAAACGCATCTTTCACTGCCGGGTGCAACAACCTCCCGTGCAAGGCCCTAGGAGCTAGCAGCCGTAACCTTACGCTCATTTAATTTCAGATCATCGACTATGGCCCGCTCGACGCAATCTAACCGATCTTGGCCAAACACCTTCAAATCACCGTAGCTAAAGCTAGGCACACCCCAGAGATCATGACCATACATTTCCGTTAGATTTTGCTGCACTCGCTCTCGCCAGGAATCATCCTGCAATAGGGTTCTGGCCGTCGCCCAATCTAAGCCGGCACGCTCTACCAAAACCTTAAGTCCTTCGTCGGTATCTGAACGAATACCTTCGGACCAAACTCCTCGGGCGGCACTCTCGAAAAACTCTACCGCTTTACCTGCCGATTGAGCAAACTCGATAAGTGCATAACAGCGTTCGACGCCTTTACCTAAGGGATCGGCGACCACTCCAAACTCAATACCGTATTTGCTCGCCTCTCGTTTTGCGTCCAGAAGGATATAAAAACCTTTCGTTCGAGGTACTTGCATACGCCTCATTACCATGGGTAAAACAGGCTTCACAATAAGCGGGACTTGATAGTGCTTCGCTAACTGCCGTGCGCGCACCAAGCCGATATACGAATAAGGACTTCTTAGTGACCAAAAAATCTCAATAGCTTTGGTGTTACTTCTATCCCGTGCAACGGCGTTAGCGTACCTAGCTTCCGGCAATAAAGACTCAGCGTTGTCGCGACGACAAAATTGCTGATAACCGCGATTGAACAGCACTTCAGATTGCCCTGATTTGGCAAGCCCCATAGCGTTGAAACGTCGCTCCAGATGCTCCAAACGATCCAGGCCCCAATACCACTCTCCCCCGTAGTGCAACATGGCACTCAAGTAATGACCGTTGGTTTTTAAAAGGCTTTCATTCGCCTCCAGATGATGCTGATAACACTCCACATGATTACCAATTCTGTCATCTAGCATATCGTCAAGCGCCGCTGCCTCGCCTTGCCAATAGGCACGAAAAAGCGCTAGTGCATTGTCAAGATAACCCGGCTGTAGCTCCCAGTGTAAAAGCTGTGCCGTTATCTGTGCGTCGCGCTGGGGCGTACTTTCTGGCCTGCCAGCAGGACACTGGAGGTTATAAAGCTCCGCCAGATAAATACCATCTCTAAAGGCATTTTTCTCCCATAAGCCGGGAGCCGGAAACATCTCCTGCTGTAAATTGAGAACGGTCCGAAAGTCGTAGGTCACGGGATAGCGACTCTGTAGTTGCTGCAATACCTGTAACAACAGGTAGCTATACGGGTCGCTAATGCTGAGATAGACCGTCACTTGATGAGGCTGCTTTTTTTGAGCCCGTATTTTTTCTTGTAGTCCCCGCTTAATCTTTTGCAGCCGAGAACTAGTGATAACCCTCATGATATGAGGCATTAGTGGATTGGACATCTTTGAGCTCTCTAGGAACGCCTCTCACTGTATAAAAGAGGCCCGTTCACAGTTCATTAATACTTTATTTACGATAAACATATTGACATATTTAATGCCATTATGTCACCCTCTATTTCTTACTACATTGTCGTTTTTGTTATACCAAATTAACACCATTTGTAAACGGAAAAATATTGGAATAGCGCTGACCATGATAACTATTCATCCCCTTCGTGAAAGACAAATTTGATTTATTTACTACTGAGAGATCGATGACTGTGAAAAAACGTTACCTAGCGGCGATCCTCGTAATCCTTTGTGGACTAGTTGCTTACAGTCAGCGCGGAGCAATCGCTCTACAAATTCTCCCCAGAGCTATGGAATCGGCCATGTCGACTAATGCGCTGCGGGACTTGGGCGACGGTTTGCATATCACACTGTGTGGAGCGGGTGGACCACTGCCGGATCCACGCCGGTCGGGAGCCTGTGTTGCCATTATTGCCGGTGAAAAAATGTTTATCGTCGATGCCGGCACCAACGGCCTAAGAAATCTAAACCGCTTGCGTTATAACCCGGGTAACATCGCCGCCGTGTTTCTTACCCACTTTCACTCAGATCATATCGATGGACTGGGAGAATTAGCGACAATACGCTGGGTTAGCGGCAATCACAACAAACCGTTACCGGTATATGGCCCCGACGGTGTGGCAGATATAGTCAGTGGCTTTAACAAAAGCTACTCGCAGGATTCTGTTTACAGAAATGATCATCACAGTGACATGGTTGCGCCCTTAAGCGGTCACGGAATGGTCGCATTAAGCTTTCCGGTTCCGGCAGCGGGTGAGTCAACAATCGTCTATGAACATGAGGGCCTGAAAATTGAAATGATCTCGGTCGGTCATTTTCCCGTTGTTCCAGCCGTGGGCTATTTGTTTAGCTACCAGGGCAGAACAGCGCTCATTTCTGGAGATACTGTAAAGTCCGCTAACATCGAATTATTCGCCAAGGGCATCGACTTATTAGTTCA
>JBLHNZ010000258.1:0-5979 GCA_047623245.1 Oceanicoccus sp.
TGGCCAGATGCGCGGTGTCGGTGTGGTGTTTTCCCGGTTTCTTGAAGTTGAAATCACGACAGGTGTGTTGATAGGAATGGCGGTGGTGTTTTTCTATGCCGTTATGGGCGGTATGAAAGGAATTACATATACTCAGGTTGCTCAATTTTGTGTTTTGATATTTGCGTACATGGTACCGGCAATATTTATATCAATTCTGATTACTGGGAATCCAGTTCCCCAGTTAGGATTGGGCTCGGAGGTTTTGGATGGGTCGGGCTTAACTGTCTTGGAAAAGCTCGATCAAGTGATGGTGGATTTTGGTTTTAATCCGTACACCGAAAGCAACAAGACGACAATCGATATTTTTGCCATTACGATGGCTTTAATGGTCGGAACAGCAGGGTTGCCTCACGTCATAGTACGTTTTTTTACTGTTCCAAAGGTGTCTGACGCTCGTAAATCTGCGGGTTACGCACTGGTGTTTATCGCAATACTTTACACCACAGCTCCAGCGGTGGGAGCTTTTGCCCGTTTGAATTTTATTGATACTGTGCATGAAACACCCTATCAGGAAGCGCCCGCTTGGGTAAAAACCTGGGAAGGTATCGGCTTGATCGCCTGGTTAGACAAGAATAGCGATGGAAAAATACAATATGCCGCTGGTAACGCGTTTGAGGGAGCACCCCGGTTCACCTCCGAAAAAGGAGAAAGCGGTCAGCTGCTAGTGAGCAATGAGCCTAGCGTCAACGCTAACGAGATATATGTCGATCGCGACATTATGGTTTTGGCAAATCCCGAAATAGCGAATTTACCACCTTGGGTTATTGCGCTGGTTGCAGCTGGAGGGTTAGCTGCGGCGTTGTCAACGGCAGCAGGTTTGCTACTAGTCGTGTCGACATCGATTTCCCATGATTTGTTGAAAAAAACCTTAGCACCCGATATTACTGAAAAACAGGAACTCTTTTATGCACGGCTAGCTGCTGCCACGGCTGTTTGCGTGGCCGGATATTTGGGCATCAATCCACCAGGGTTTGTCGCGCAGGTAGTTGCTTTTGCGTTTGGTCTTGCCGCAGCTTCGTTGTTTCCGGCTATTTTTCTAGGTATTTTTGTTCGGAAGATGAACCGTGAAGGTGCTATTGCTGGCATGTTAAGCGGGCTCATCTTCACTTTCGGTTATATTGCCTATTTTAAGTTTGTTGACCCTTCTGCCAATAATTCGGCTCATTGGTGGTTCGGTATATCACCCGAAGGCATTGGAACTGTGGGCATGATTGTTAACTTTGTCACCGCATTTACTGTTTGCCGATTTTTCCCGGAACCGCCAGAAAGAGTGAGAGCTCTGGTTGATGATATTCGAATACCCTCAGGTGCAGGCATAGCACATCAACATCACTGAGTTGTTATCTGCATTTTACTCGGCTCCACGTTTCAAAACTAAAAGTATCTAATGGATTAGGTTCTGAAACCAAAAAGCACTTGCCGTCGATTTTTGTGTAGGTGCTTATTTGGCTAAAGCCACTATTGTTATAAGTGGACGGTCCGAGCTCTTGCCGTTCGCTAATTTGATTATGCGGTTTGCCGTTCTGTAATTTTTCAAGAAGTTCGCCATTCATGATTGTTGCTCCATTGGCAGTTGTTCCTCCCTGTGGTGCTACCGTGCGACTAACATTTTCGTGCTCATTAATGCTGAGGTCTAATCTTGGCGTGGCTAATGTAGGATTAGTTTCTCTGTAATTTGACCGGCTGGATGCAGGCCTTTTTTGTGGTAAACGACCTACTGTAGATCTTTTTGGCCTACGCGGAAGCTGCTTAGTTTCTTTAACTTGCAGAGACCCTTCATCTTGGTGGTGCGCATTTAGTTTAAACCGATAGGGTTTTACTAGAGGTTGTTGACGTTTGTTGTTGTCGTAAATTAGATAACTCGTTGTAGCAATAATTAAGCCGTGCAATAAACATGAAACAAGGAGAGCTTTCGCAATAGCGTGATTACGATTCGATGTATCGCGAATTAGATTCATTCTAAACCAGGTGAGGGGGAGAAGCTTAGCAGTCATATGAAAGACTGAATGAGAGCCAATTAGTTCCGTTTCCGGAGGAAGTTTCTGTTAGTGAGGGAGTTCATAGGTCAAAAAGAATAGGCGCATAGATTCGGGAACGAGGCGAACAACTAACGGAACAACATTACAGACTTTAATCATCGAGTGCGAAGGCAATAAGCGCGTCGGACATGTCCATCGGAATCCTGCCAAAACCTCCCGCAGCGACAAGTACATATTGCTTCTTCTTTCCTTTATCATCGGTCACGACATAGGACATCGGCGTAGCTATAGCGGGCGCGGGGAGTCGACTTTTCCATATCTCTTCACCGGTGTCGTTGTCATAGGCGCGGAAATAGTTGTCCATTGTTGCGCCAATAAAAGTAAGACCGCTTTGGGTTATTAGCGGTCCGCCCAGTGAGGGTGTTCCGGTATCGAGAGAAATTGGAATCGGTGCAAGGTCGCGTGTGGTGCCAAGGTTCGATTGCCACAGCTGTTTTCCGGTTGTTAGATCAATACCCGTAAGGACTCCCCAAGGTGTAGGGTTACAAGGAATTCCAAGTGGCGACACGACCATTGTTCGCCACATACCGAAGGGAGTACCGGCTTGCGCAGAAATTTCTTCGCCTGGATTGTCTTTTTGGGTTTGTATGACTTCATGTCGAGGAATCAATTTGACCTTGAAAGCCAAATTTGTTGCATTGACGACTAAAACTTGTTTTTCCTCATCAATGGCTAATCCCCCCCAGTTGGTTCCGCCGGCATTTCCGGTGTACATGAGTGTCCAATCGGTGGAAGGCGGGGTATACATGCCGTCGTAACGTAAACTGTCGAATTCCTTTTTGCATTCGCCTTTGTCCCAAAATGTTATTCCAAAGGTGTCTTCTACGTCTAGGCTATTCTGAGCTACCGATTTTGGCAACACGGGAAAGGGTTGCGTCGCTGAAAGAATCAATTCCGGAAAATCCGTGTTTTGCGGAACAGGGCGCTCTTCTACCGGAAATAATGACTCACCAGTACGTCGATCGAGGATAAATACGAATCCCATTTTCGTTGCCTGAGCCACAGCGGGTATAGATTGCCCGTCTCGTTGCAGCTCAAACAAGGTTGGTTGCGCGGGCGTATCGAAGTCCCAAAAGTCATTGTGAACGAATTGATAATGCCAAACGATATCTCCGGTATCTCCATTAATAGCGACAACTGATGAGCCGTAGTGAGACATATTGTGCTTACTATCTCTAAAATAATCCGGTAGAGGGTTTCCCGTCGGAGCGTAAATGATGTTAAGTGATTCATCGGCTACCATGGGTGCCCAAACGTTCGGAGTGGCGAGCGCGTATCCGCTGTCGCTGACGTTGTCGCCCCGATAGTCAAAACCTGGTGGGGCCATGTCTTGCGCCCAAATGAGTTTGCCATTTCGAGCGTCAAAGGCACGAACAACACCACTGGGTGCCCGTGTGCCTTCACCGTCGCTGACAGATCCGCCGATAACTATCTTGTCGCCTATTACCGTAGGAGGCGAGGTGTGATGATATGCACCCGCATAGCGTGCTTCACCGGGGCCTTTGCTAATATCGACAATGCCTGATTTGCCAAAGTCGGGACAAAGCTCTCCGGTTTTGGCGTCGATCGATAGTAATCTTGTGTCATTGGTGGAGGAAAAAATTCTGGAAGCGCAGGTTTCGCTATCGGATCTTGTCGTATCTTTCCAGAAGCTAACACCGCGACAGACTAGCTGATTAGAATAATGGCTTTTGAGGTTTATTTTGGGGTTATACGACCAAAATTCTGCTCCTGTGGCAGGGTCCAGAGCAACGACTCGGTTATAGGGCGTACAGAAATAGAGGATTCCCTCCGCCAGTATTGGTGTTACCTCAAACGCAGTCGTTGCCGGTACTTTCTTAGATCCCGTGGACACTTCTCCCGTATGATAAGACCACATAGGTTTTAGTGCGTTTATGTTGTCACGGGTTATTAAGTTGCCGTTCGCATATTGCCGTCCGCCATCGCCACCGTAATTTAGGTAACTGCTAGACTCTCTGACTTGCGGCGAACTAGACGACTTTTTGGGGTCTTCATAGTTATCGCATGCGGAAAGGCTAGCTGTCAGGAAAATAGCTAATGGAAAAAATGAGATCTTTGCTTTGTCAAAGTATTTCATTGGCTTACCGTAATCTAATGTGACTATCTACATTTAATAACTATAGTAAGCTTTCACCTTTTTTAAAGTTGGCTTTTAATGTCGGCGTCGCCACACGGGCTGTCTGCTACAGCTC
Organism: Oceanicoccus sp.; assembly: GCA_047623245.1. Taxonomy (GTDB): domain Bacteria; phylum Pseudomonadota; class Gammaproteobacteria; order Pseudomonadales; family Dasaniaceae; genus Oceanicoccus. The sequence continues at coordinate 4,295 of JBLHNZ010000258.1, forward strand.
AAATCTATGGTTGCGTAACCAGACAGCGGCAGTAAGCAAAATCGCCGCAAAAATAACACCGGACAAGTTACTTCCAAAGTCAAGCCATGTTCCAATGTCCGAATTCTCTTCTATCAAATCGGTATAGCGGGCTTCCAGGAAAAAATGCTCGGAAAAAAATTCGGCAAAATAAGTACTGCGAAATATAATACCTTCAATGGCAATAATCCCGACGATCGGTAGCGTCGCTACTAAAAATGGTGACCGTTTTGCGAAGGCTGAAGCTGCCATCAACCAAGCACATAACGGTAAGAGCCACAGACTGACGACTATTGCTAAGTTGATTTGTCTGAAAAATGAACTAACAACGTCAATGTTTGGCCAAATCGTTTCCCAGGGATCGTGCCCGAGGTATGATGCAAAAAACATAGCCGCTATTACATAGAATATCTGCACAAGCCACGAAGCGACGGTCATGATGAGCGGCACAGCTAGAATTCCGACGATCAACTTCGTCAGTACGGTTTGGGTTTCAGATATTGGCATGGATTTCCAGAACAAGATACTTCGATCCCTTCGGTCGGTGTATAAAGATCCCAGAAGATAGAAAACCACGACCCACCACGCTGTCATTAAAAAGAGACCGTGAATACCATAAAGACCGGAATTGAGCGTTTTTTTATGATTGTTAAATTGACTGGCAAATTCTGCGTCCCCCTCGGCGACGATTGTGGCTTCGCCTTCGGAAAAATTGATGGAAAAGTGACGTTGGTTAGGCTCTTGTGGTACCAATGTCTTCTCTGAATCTGTGGAATCAATCGAAATATCCATATTGATGTTATCTCTAAGCATCAATGCGATAAACATGACCAGAATCAGCAGTCCGGAGAGGCCAATGGGTAGCAATATAAAAGAGTTTCGATGCTCCCAGAACTCTCGTTTCAGTAGTGATAGATAAATTTTTGGTGAAGGGTTATTCATTTCGTCGTTCCCTATTGGTTTTGCATTTTGGCGACAAAAATATCAGCAATGCTGGGCGTACTTAAGCTACCCAGATCTTCCAGTGTTTCTATAAAGTCTCCTTGCTTTTCTGTATCCTCGAAAATAAATGCAGCGCCACCGAGCACTGATCGTTCCCCAATCGGGTTAAGACTTCTGGCGATTTCTATTTTATCGGATCTAACTTCTACTTCAAAAAAGTGATCTTCCAGGTCTTCCATTTCTCGGTTTAGAATTATTTTTCCATCGCGAATAAATAGCAAGTCAGTGAGCAATCCTTCAATTTCTTCCACTTGGTGTGTGGTAATAATAATTGTGCGGTCTTCGTCAAAGTAATCGTTCAATAAAGTGGAATAGAACTGCTTGCGATAAAGAATATCTAAACCTAGCGTTGGCTCGTCCAAAACAAGCACCTTTGCGTCTATCGCCATTACCAAGGCAAGATGCAACTGCGTAATCATGCCTTTAGACAGTTGGGAGATTTTTTGTTTTCGATTGATTGATGTTTTGGACAAAAATCTATTTGCTTTAGCTAAATCGAATTTAGGATGAATACCCTGAAGATATTCGAGGGCTTGGGAAACCTTTAGCCACTGAGGGAGAATTGCTGTATCGGCAATAAAGCACACTTCTTCTAACAGTCTTCTCCTTTGCTTTAGCGGATTCAATCCCATTACGTTGATTTCACCATTGTATGTAGATAAGCC
>JBLHNZ010000259.1:0-5972 GCA_047623245.1 Oceanicoccus sp.
GAATCTCCGCACCAAAGTCTGTGGTCATTTGTGGGTCGACTATGACTGTGTAGTTCGGCCGAAATTTTGTAGAGCCATAACACAAATTGAACCTATTACATGTAAATGTGACGTATGGCTGGAATGCGGTAAGTTTGTCAATGGACACGCTGGGTCCATTGCCGATAATGATCGCAACTTGACCTTGATGCGCTAGGTGATATTTTTTTAACCTCGACCGGCGAATTCGATGTTTCCACATCAATGAGCTAGAGGCAATGTGACATCTAAGCAAGCTCGCAGCCTCAGCAAGTTTCATTTTTGATTGGACGCTCGAGTGGCAAAAATTACTGAGGAAGATTTTTCCCCGACGAATGTAAGTGGTTTTACGTGCGTATATTTGTGGCTGCCATAAGCCTTGGCTATCGTAACGTTAAACCCAGCATCTTCAAGTAGCGTAATAATTTCCCTTAGTCTTCTTGGGCTCTCGTTTTCATCTGAGTGATATTCGCAAAAAATATTTCTGACGAAGTGGAGTTTGTCGCGCATTTCGAGAATAACCTGGTCTTCTGCTCCTTCGATATCTAGTTTTAAAAAGTCGACTTCGGAGCCAATGAACTGACTTAGGCGTCTGCCTTCTACCTTATATACTGCGCTCTTGTTTTCCTCTGAATGATCCATTACTCGGCCAGCCAATATATCGCTCTCGTCCTGCAAAAAATCTACGTCTCCATTGTCGCCCATAAGCGCGAAAGGTAAAACTTCGACGTTCTCGATTCGGTTGTCAAGCAAGTTCTTTGCTAGAAGATCTCGTACGGCAATCTGCGGTTCGAAGGCGAGTATCTGTGCTTCAGGGAAAAGTAATTTAAAATAGAAAATTGACAATCCATAGCTTGCTCCGCAGTCTATGATCAACGGGCATTTTTTCGTTGATTCGAAGTAGTAATCCTGGTTGATGAAAAGCTCATTTAGCAGTATCCAAATACTTCTGCGGTCGAATCCTTCGACTTGAAATGCCCCAAGTTGCAACCGATTATCTGGAGCTACGACATCCATAATGCAGTTTTGTACATCACGAGTTCCGCGCAAAAATCGGCTGGCTATTTGATAGAATTTTGATTCAGCCACCTGATTGCGGACTGATGCATCGTTTAACTTTGACAAAATCAATAAAAAGTCACCTAGTACGGAATAACCTTCAATCTGCAATGGGATTTTTTGCTGCGATTGGGATTCACGACCTTGGTAGGATATGCTCTCATAAGAATATGAAACAACGCTCCTAATAAAAAGAGGCAGCTTGGAAAGCTCTGCCAAAATACCCTGTTCACGCGATGATGCTCCTTCGTTTTCTGGCTGTTTGTCAATAAGCCTCAAAAGTTGCTCGTGGTCTATGCATTGTTTGCGTATTGAGGAATCTGATAACAGAAAATCTCTAGTTCTATTGTCTTCCAATAACGAACTTAATATCTTCGGTCGAGAAACTAAAGCTTCTTTCAAGCGGTTGTCCGCTAGCAAAGGAAGGTATAGGTCCTCATTCAGCATTATAGCATCCCTGCACTCCTCGGTTGCAAAGAGGGTCGACAGGAAAGTGCTTTGGAGCTTTGCCACTTCGAGCATTCTCTCATCCTGTAACAATTTCTCGAGTAATGTGGGGTTTTCGAACAAATAATCCACCATACGACTTTCTTGAACAATGAGAGAGAGTGCAATTTTGTCGCAAATAAGTTTCTCAATAAACTCTTTCGATTGTATGACGTCACTGCTGATTGTGGAGGAGCCAAAAACGACCTCATTGAGCGTATTAGAGTGGTCTACACTCAAAAACTTCTTGAACGAGGTCGACCGAATCAGCCTTTCGAAAAAATAGAAAGCGAAGCCTTTGCGACCAGTTGTCTTCATGGTAAATCCGAGCCCACTGTGTATTTGCAATTTAGGTTGATCGCGCCCCATGTGTACTGATTGCCAGGGGCGACGCGTAGAACTGAGACTACATCTCTATATAAATAGCTATGGCCCTCGTGAATAGGCAAAACGATCATGTACTTGCCTGGGTTGATATTGAAGTCAGGTATCTCAATCTTGCAGGTGACCAATCCGTTCTTGATGTGCTTTACTAGGTCACCGTTTAAGGTTGAGATTGTCGTCATGAGAACGCCGTCTTCTCGGTAAACATTAATCGAAACATTAAGGTCTGTAACTTCTCGCCTTAGTCTGAATGAATACTCGATTTCGACCGGAGTATTCACAATAACCCTGTCAACGGAAATTCCGTCCTGGCGAACACTCATACTTATATCATTTACGTCATTGAGCTCATCGTAAATCGCACCAAATAGCGCAGACTTTGTTTCTTTCGATCCTAATTGCGAATGCAAGTCGGTTGCTTTCCGTATGCCGACGGACTCTCCACTACCCATAAAGTTCAGGTAGGACTTCAGCACAGGTTTGACGTCTCCCACCTCCATAATTGATCCTTCGTTGAGCCAGATTGCGCGGTCACAAAACTGAGAGACTCTGGCATGACTGTGTGAAACGAGAATCATCGTTACACCTCTCGTCTTTAGTTCATGCATTTTTGCAAAGCATTTGTTTTGAAAAGACACATCACCTACGGCGAGAATCTCGTCAATCAGAATTATGTCAGGATCCAAATGTGTGGCAACCGCAAAGCCAAGGCGGGCATACATACCAGAGCTATAGGTTGATACAGCGCTATCTATAAAACTTCCCAAATCTGCAAATGCCATGATCGGTTCATATATCCTTTCCGCATCACTAAGAGACATTCCGGCCAGGGCAGCGGAATAATAAATATTTTCCCTTCCAGTCAACCTCTTGTCAAAGCCAGCGCCTAGATTAATAAGCGCTTGCACAGACCCATTGACGATGATTTTTCCTTCGTCGGGTCTAGTAACCCCGTGGAGCATTTTAAGTAACGTGGATTTCCCGCTACCGTTTTTTCCGATCAATGCCAAAGACTCTCCTGGGTAAAGCGAAAATGAGGCATCTTTAACCGCCCAAAATTCGTCCTTGCGAAGTTCGTCGTCTTTCCTCGGGCCCATACGAAATATTTCGCGAAAAAGATCTGCAATAGCATACGACTTATGAAGATGATGGCTCTCCGAATAAACTTTTGACAAATTTTCGACGACGAGAATTGGGTTCATCTATCCTTTTTCCACTACCAATCGGACAGAAATATGGAAAACGTACCAAGCAAAAAGAAATGTCGCCGCCAATATACCAACAATCAAGCACAATCCTCCGGTTCTATACAATGCCTCTCCGAGAAGCAATGCGCGAAAGTTTTCAATGATGAGAAAAAGAAAATTGTACTGATTCAGGAGAGCTATTGCCTCTATGTCTTTTACGGGAAAGATAACTCCGCTTAGAAACATGAGCGGACGGAGAAGCAGATTTATAAATTTGGAGAAGTCCTCCATAACCGCGTTAAATGGTTCAAATAGAAACCCTAGTGCGCAGGTCAGAAAAATGGAGAAATAAAAGAAGATAATTGCCAGAGCGACGTTTACGAAGTCAAAGGAGTTGAAGACATAAAAAAACAAAAGCACAATGATCAGTCTAAAGGTGCTGTTGTAGAAAACTCTAATTATCGCCGACCACATCAGAGCTTCCGGTTTTATCTTGGTATTTGAGAGAAGCTCCTTAGATCTGCCGATTTGACCCAGTGGTACGTTAAATCCATCCATTAAACACTGCCAAAACATCACGCCGCTGATAACAAAAAGTGAGTAGGGCATCCCTGACTCTAAAGGCGAAATTGCTCGGTATTGGTACAGGGCGACAAAAATTAGACCGAGAAGGAATGGTTCCACCAAATTCCAGAGCATATGAAACCTGGATCGGTACTTCTCAGTTGCGAGTTGTTTTCTGTGCAGATGGTAACCAGCATGAAAAGAAGGCCCTACATTTCTTACCATGGTTTTTACTAGCGTAGCCAAGCTCTGATTGTCTCGGGTGGACAAATATATTTCAGTCATCGGCTTCGCTGCCGCGTAGAAACCGCTGCTCCTCTCGCCAGTCAGTTGTGCTAGCAAATTGTTTACGTTTCACGGTTTGTCGGTCCCATTGGCTTGTATCTTGACAGCAGTGGTAGCGGTTCTAATGTCGTACTGTTTGACTGTGCGATATATATTAGCATCTATTTTGCATTACTTTAAGTGTTGATCGATCGGCCAGAACCTTTCTGGCGTGTGCGTCGTCAGATCATTGGCGGCTACTAGCCTGTTTTTTTGAGAGGCAGTTTTCCGGGGCCAGCTTTCGCGATCTTGTCTGCGCCCGCAGCCAAAGCGGTGTAGTTGAGGCGGCCGCGATTAAAATCGTCTAGCGTGACTTTTTCCAGCTCCGGGGGACTATTAGTGATCCAGCTTGACCGATTTTAAGTCTGTGACAAGCCTATAGTGAATTCCTATGCGTTTATTTAAAGTAGTATAATTGTGTCTTCGTGAGTTAAGGTTTCTGATACCAACTAGTCTGACGCAGTACACTGGTATTTAACATGCGCTGGAATACTTGCCGTTTATGCCATTCATCTCAGCTTGCAACATATTTGATTATATCCATCGGCAAGTTGCAAATTGGGTCAGAGGGTTGAATGTTGCCCACAAACCCAGAACATTACCCCGGGTAAGGCGCGAGGCGAGTTAGTTCCCGATTTCGCATTGTTGCTACAGTGCTTTCAGTATCATTGGCTGGTCTTTTTCGTAGTTGAGTCGATTATTTTAGGAATTATATTAGTCCGGTTTTTTATGTTGATACTAAATTTTAGCGGATCGCAGATTGGTATGCCTCGAGAGTCTGTTCTGCACAGCGCTGCCAGCTGAAGTGTTTTGCTGTATCCAGACCTTTGCGCTCGAGTGTGCCGATAGCAGTTGAATCTCTATCAATGTGGGTCAGCATATCGACCATTGCGTTGACGTCAGTCGGGTTAATCTGCATGACTGCTGTGCCACCAATTTCTGCCATCGCTGTACTTTCCGATGTCATGACAGCCGTGCCTGACTGCATGGCTTCCAGAACGGGTAATCCAAATCCTTCGTACAGTGACGGGTAAAGTAAAGACCTGGCCCCCGCCATCAAGGCTGGTAGTATTTTCTGGTTCACGTAACCTAGGTAGCGAACATCACCCCGGGTTGTTGATTGCTTTAGTCGAGAGTGAATATGCTGGCTTTTCCACCCGGTCATGCCGGTAACGACCAGCGGGAATGGTCGAGTTGTGCTTTCGGCGCTATAAACCAAATAGGCATCCAGCAATCGCTCGAGGTTTTTTCTCGGTTCAATACTGGAGACAAATAGAAAGTAGCCTTTGTAGTCAATTTGAAGAGACTTCCCCAATTGCTGGAATTCTTGCATGGTATGTGGCCGAAAGGCATCACTGGCACCAAGGTAGGTGACAGTGATGCGATCATTGGGGTAATTAAAACGTTCAATGATTTCATTTTTAACCAGGTCACTGATCGTAATGATGTGGTCTGCGTGTTCTAGTGTTCTTTGTATGTGGTTGTTGACGAAGTGAACCCTAGCCTTGGGATGTTGTTCTGGATAGCGGTATGTCGACAGATCAAGGATAGATACAACTCGCCTTCCCGGAAAATTCGGAAGCATGTAGTTTGGGGAATGGTAGACATCCTGTTGATTATAGCGGCGCATTGAGTAGCCCTCGAACGTTGGAATCAAGCGTTCATAGAGAGCTATAGCGGGCATGCTCTGGGCTACAATGGAGCGTGCGCGACCTAGTACTAGGTTCAGTTTTTTTGGCTCTCCACATAGTTGTGTGCGATCGTGCGTGTCATTAGCATCGCTACTCAGATGGCTGTCGGGTTCTTTCAGCCGGCCGTGAGCAAGAAGCTTCAACTCTTCAATTTCAGGACGTTTCAACATCTCCCTGGTCAAGTGATAGGTGTACTGCCCAATACCAGTCAGTGGCCCTTCCAGCGATTCCCCGCCGATCACTAAACGCATTTAGCGGG
>JBLHNZ010000260.1:0-5971 GCA_047623245.1 Oceanicoccus sp.
CACCATATGGGTAAAAAATAAAATGTCAAACGTATCATAATCCGGATCAAAGCTGCTTTGATCCCAGTTTTTGCAAAATGCTTCACAGTCGTCATAATATTTATGCGCCCTATACATCTCACGTTTTTTCGGATCGGCACCCACATGCGCTCCGAAATAGGCGAGTTGGAAATCTCCGTGCTTTTCTACAACCCAGCGGCATTGTTCACGCACAAAAGGTTTCAAAATGGTCGCGGCATATTCATCGTGATTGTAAGGCGCGTAACTATCGCCAATATCGTGCAGCAATGCCGATACAACCCAGTCAATATCGGCACCGTCGCGCCACGCGCGAGTGGCAGATTGCAAGGAATGCCCTAAACGGCTTATCTGATACCCGGAAAGACCTTCGTCAAGCTCGGCCAATGCATTTAGCAAGCGATCTGCCGTGCCTCTGGCATGGTCAATCTCAAGCTTGGTCAGAAAGTCGTAATCTTCCTTATCGCCGTCGAGCATTTGGGTAAACTTAGCTTTTTTCATCTTTCAACCTTTGCATAAATACCACTGCTGTCTTTTGCACCCGGCATCAAAACAGCTGTTTTGTGATAAGAACGTTACTGGAAATTCCATTTTTGAAGACAGACAGCACTTTCTATCATTATTCAGAACCTCCCGACTAAGCAAGCCTAAGCTCCGCCGTATTGACTTCGTTTTTTAAGGTCTTGTTATTTAAGAAGGCGTCGAGATTAGCCAAAAACAAACTGTCGCCTCTGGGCCCCGTCCCCAGACCTCTATTTGACGAATGGGGGGTCAGGAGTACCCGAGGGTGTTTCCAGAACTGACTGTCTTCCGGCAACGGTTCGGTACGAAAAACATCGAGTACAGCAAAATCGATCGCGTCCCGGTCTAAGGCATTTAGCAAGTCATCTTCTTTTACCAGATCGCCGCGACCAATATTGACGAGAATTGCGTCGGATTTCATTTGCGCCAAGAAAGCGTGGTCGACCATATCGCGGGTGTCGGCAGTGAGCGCACAAGCCAGAACTACTACATCTTGTTGTGCTAGATGTGCATTGATATTGTCAAATCCAATTAGAGAATAATCGTTCGCCCGACTGGGATCTCTCTTCACGCCAATTGTATTACCGCCAAAGGCAGTGACCCTGTCTGCGACCAAACGACCGATATTACCTAAGCCAACAATCATCCAATTAGAGTTATTAATTTCCCTAAAATCAGTGCCCCGCCACGTAGTATCGTTCTGATACTTTCTGCGAGTTTCAAAGTCTTGATAGCGATGTAAAACACTCCCTATTACATATTCGGCAATAGCGGGGGCTTGCGCATCACTATTGCTTAAACGAATACCTTTTTCTGCTAATTTTGTAAAAAACGGATCATCCAATCCAGCAGAAAGCGATTGTACCCACTCGAGCGTTGAGGACTTCAATAAGGTAACAGCGAAGTCACGAGTTAAATTCGCTGCCATGATATCGCTACTCAACCAGCCACAATGAATGTCTATCTCTGCCAGCGATACAGGCTTACCGTGGTGCGTTACAGAGCCGTCAGACAACATTTCGAATAGATTCATTTTATTGCTAAAGTGGGCAAGAGGTAACGCCAACCGCTCGGCTGCTGATGCCGCTATGAGAAGATTTTTCATTAATAGGTCTCGGATAGATTGAACTCAAAATAAGTAGACCAAAGCATTCTATCGCTTTGTCTGGAATAGTAAATAGCTTCTAGACGCCGTGAAGTTTGCGCAGGAATAAATACTGGTGCGCTGATGAAATGCTTACTAGAGTCTTTTTTGCTGATGTACTCTTTGCTTATCAATAATACTGAGAAAAGACGAAACGAATAAAGTCGACACCTATTCGTAACGCGCCCTATGACGTGCAACCGATTAAAAATCTAGTTGACCCTTAAGGGAGATTCAGTATACCGGTAGTTTTTTTGATTGATGACATTTTATCTTGGCTCGCGGATCATTGGTGTAAAGGCCTGCGGCTGGCCGACCCAGATCTCTCCCATCACTTCGAAGCCGTGACGCTCATAGAATGGAACGTTTTGCGGGTTTGAGGATTCTAGATAGGCAAGCACTCCGTCTGCATCGCAACGCGGCAGTACTTCTTTCATCAACAATGAACCGCGTCCCTCGTTTTGTCTCGCGCAGTCAGCCCCGAGCAAGCCGAGATACCAGCAGGGATCGTCATGGGGGTGGTACTTCTCAATCTCTTCCATAAGCTTACCGATGTTCTCCAGCATCTCCTCGCTGAAATCGATGCTGCCAAGAAAAATGCCCGAGGCTTCCTCATCATTTTCAACGCCTGGCGGAAGCCACAGGGCAGCTCCCGACTGGTCCTCAATGTAGTGAGCGGTTCCCGCTTCAAAAGCGCCGCCTCCTATGACCATACACATAGCATCGAAGTGTTTCAGGTAACGAGTGGCCTCCGGCAACATCCAGCGCATAAAGGGGTCTGAAGAAAAGGCCAACTTCAAGATATCAATGCACTTTTCTTTCTCTTCTAAGGTTGCGGTTTTGACTTTTGGGATATTCATCGAGCATTCCTCTTTGTTCGTCACATGTGTGATCTTAGTCTTTTCCGGGATAGCCGATGCTTAATCCGCGTTACCGCTCTCTCGCCTAAGGCGGACGGCAGCACTAACACTAATCATGCTGACAGACCAGGGTTAATCGTTTAATCATTCCTCGACAACGTCTATCGAAGCTCTACAGCGCCTGAAAAACTTTTGCCCAGTCTTCAAGAGCGGCCTCATGGTTGTGCACTAACTGAACCGTTAGCTGTGTATAACCTGCGTCGCGCAAGCCTCGTAATCGCGTCACCAGTTCGTCATGCTGCCCGCTCATCGTGGTATTTTGCACCAACTGTGGCGTGATGTGGGTTTCCTCTGGGCGCACATACATCAGGTGACCGCGATGATTACTCAGGTAGCGAGCAGTCTCAGGTAAGTACTGATCATGCACTTTAAGATATTCATCAAACAGATCACGCAAAGGCCCAGGCTTGATACCTTTGCCTCCCATGCCGCCGACTTCATCAGCCATATTGTGAAAGGTTACCGCGGTCAAAGGGCCACCTTGGGCCATCAGCCGCGCATTGTCATCCTCGGGATCGCCGCTGAGTACTGCGCCGAGGAAGAACAAGTTGGCAGACAGATTATCCAAGGCGCGGCCACTATGGGTCCAGATAGACTGCATTTCCTGCAAGGCCTGGAGCGCGCCCATTGAACCAAAATTCAACCAGCCAGCGTCAAGATCAGCGGTTAGCTGCTTGGACTTAGGCCCGAATGCAGAAACCCAAACCGGCACTTCGTCATCAACATTAATCAACTGCAGTGCCGGATCCAGAAAGCGAACCTGATGCGCCTGCCCTTCCATCTCCAACTCGATCATCTCGCCACGCAATAACTGCCTCACATCTTCGATATAACGCCGCATTTTCTTCAATGACATAGCGCCGAGACCCATGGTGCGACGAGCGGTAAAACCCGTACCAACGCCGAAATCGATTCTGCCAGGCGCAATTTTATTTAATGAGGCGAAGGCATTGGCAGCCACTGGTTCGATCCTGTTGCTCGGTACCAGCACACCAGTTCCGAGGCGAATGCGACTGGTTTCGTGGGCCGCCAGCGCCATACAGATAAACACATCGGGATTGAGCATCTGGGTGTCATAGAACCAGGCACTGTGAAATCCTAATTCTTCGGCGCGTTTAGCCCATCGCCAGGAGTCCACTTCGGAAGCAAATGCCACGGAATATTGCATATCATGTTTCTCCATCAAAATTTTCAAATAGACCCTTAACCAGATTGAGTACATCCAGCGATGCAATCAGTGCTCCGCGCTCACCCTGACTATTGGCATAAAGTCTGATACCTGCTACTTCAATTATCTTTTCTACCCTCAGCACTTGCACCGAGTATAGATGGTACTAACAAGTTTTTCTTGGCTACTCCAACCTAAATATTCGCACTACGGTACCCCTTGAGGCATAGCCAGAACTAACGCCATTTCTCCGCAAACTACTATAGACCGCTACCTGCAATTAGCCAGTTACCGTGATATAGAGCTGCAGACAATGACTAACAATGCGTCAAACGTTTTCGTATTGATTATTGATCAACTGTCCTCGGTCACTTCCTTTGAAGGTCAATATTGAGCTAAAAGGCAAGCTTCAAATTTTAGTCCGCTTGAATCCACTTCTCAACTACGGACTCAAAAAATCTCCGAAGTTAGCGAGAATTAGTGCTCCAAATGTGTCTATAAGGTAGAGTAATTGAATTTGTAACCACTATCATTCTAAAGATATATGAAAAGCTCACACTCACTTCTGAGGAATTGTAAAATGGATTGATTCAGTGGAGGATGGTGATAAGTCGAGATGGTTAGCAACGCTATCGTTAGCTGCGGATAAGCCACTTGGGTAAAGTTGCGGTAATCCAACAGATTTAAAAGGGCCTCAGCAGGAATGTTAGAGAAAAACCGAAAATGGGGCTCATCGATCAATCAAATGAACCCCATACTTTCGAACCGGCTAAGGCGCCGGACAGGCAGGTATAAATCCTCTCAAGGGTGAAAACCCTTCAGTGTACTCACAGCCAAAAGAAGGATCTGCGACCGCGTCAGAATTCAGAATGTCGTCCCCACCAGCTCGGACTCCAGTATCTACCCATTCGACCATATCGTCGAAGGCGCTTACCATTTCCTCTCCCGTAAAGTTGCAGTGGAAAACGTCTCTGATCGCTCGCTGTACAAGCAAATCACTATTGCCATTAGCTGCAGCTCTTCGAGCGTATATTTGCTCCATGTGAAACGGAACAAACAACTCGCCAATCGTGTGTAACGTCAGCACTGGAACAGTAAAGGTACCGTTGATTCGAGGTGAGTTCACCATCGCTCGAGTTCCCGCAAAATTGCCGTTGCCGTTTGCTCTGCGGAACCGAGGGTCAGCCTCAAGTCTGGCAATCTCGTCGTTGAAAGTCTGCTCCTCAGATGTCAACGGCCCAGTCGCGAAGCGGTAAGTGGTGCCGATATTATCTCTTTCATCGCCGGTCGAGCCGTTGTCGATCACAAAGTTACCGCCAAAATTGGAGTACAACCATCCTTCATTGAAGGTAGGTCTTTCGCCACCAGTCAGATTTTTGATGATGGATTTAAATTTTTCTCCACTAGGATTCAAAACAAACGGGTATACAGGGCCAAGTGCAACCTTGGTGGTGTTGGCGCCAATTGGGACATAATCTACTGGGGTCGGTACTTCCGCTGAGCCATAAGCCAAAGTCTGGCTGGCCAGATAAGAGTCCTGAAAATAGTCAAAGAGTTCGCTGTCACCCATAACTCCACAGCGAGGTGTTGCACCATCAAAATCTTTTGGCCATTGCTCCAACGCATGGGCTATGACGTGCCCGCCCATGGAGTCACCGGTTAGGAAAACGCGGTTTGGCTTTCCAACCAAGCTGCCAAACTTTTTAGCCAGTCTGTGTGTATCCTGTGCGCCTACAGCCGGCATATAATTGTTGGCTCTATAACTGGACGAAGCCCAGGCATAGCCGTTAGCGATCAAGTGCGCTCGAATTCTGGGAGGCGTGACTGTCAACTCAGGACCGGCCCCACGGAACCCGTGAGCATAGAGAACTAAATCTCCGTTCCAATCGTTGGGAACTTCGATCAAGTAGGCGGCGCCCGCATGAACACCCCACATGTTGGTGGCATGTGGTAGCGGATCGAACGGTAACAGACTCTCATCTATGGTCCAAGTTTTTGGGGCCGCATAAACGTGACCCACTGTAGTTACCAATAGTGCAGTGATCAGTATCAAGTTTACTTGTAAGTTTTTCATCGTATTGCTCCATAATTTTTCCATCATATTGCTCCATAATTTTTATTCAGTTTGAGAGACTGCTCCTTTACGTAGTTCAATCTACCCTTTTCAGTTTTCGTTCGGTAAATATGTCAGTAATAAAC
>JBLHNZ010000261.1:0-5957 GCA_047623245.1 Oceanicoccus sp.
TTTGGATAAACAGTTTCCCTTATCAGAAGCCGCGGCTGCCCATGAATTCATCGAAAGTCGGAAGGCCGTTGGACGCGTAACGTTAGTGCCTTAGTCTGCAAGTAAGCGCGATCATTGAGCGCGGGCAGAATTTCGCAACAATGGGTCGCTCTCAATGACCACTCGTGATGACTTGAGATCCATATAAACATCAATAATAAGAGAAAATAACATGACCATTACTATCGCAGAAGCACAGCAGCCCTTCGATCTTTGCTGGGATGCTAACGGGCTTGTTCACGTATTTGCCGGAAACAAGGCGGATGCATTTCGGGGTATGGGTTACGCTGCCGGCTTTGAGCGATTATGGCAAATTCATTTGAGTACGCTCTTCGCAACCGGTACAGCGGCGAGTGTAATGGGCCCCCGTTATATCTCACAAGATCTTATGCATCGCGCCTTTAATGTTCCAGCCTTTGATATGCCCGACTCACCAGGAGATTGGGTTGTCGATGCCTATTTGGAAGGCCTGAATAGTTATGTTAGGGAGCTGACAGAGATTCCGCCGGAATTTCTTCGTGCCGGCACTATTCCCAGAGAGTTTACCCGTCATGACGTCGCCTCCCGGCATCGATTTACCGGCTGGTTTCAGCACAAAACGTTCATGGAAAAAATTTATATGGGCAAGCTAATGGCCCGCCATGGATCTCATTGGTTCAAAGACTTTCTTCACAATTTTTCCGAGGCTGACGAAAAATCTGTTCTCGAGCTACAAGAAGCTCTGCAGGTTATGGATGCAGGTGTCGGAAAATTGTTGTTTCCAAAGCAAGAGATTCTTAGTGGCAGTAATAATTGGGCCGTGCGAAGTCATCTGTCCTCATCCGGAAAACCTCTCTTGGCTACCGATCCTCATCAGCCGCACTCAATACCAAACACTTTTTTCTATGTTCATTTGAACGCTCCGAATTGGGATGTTTTCGGTGCAACGTTCCCCGGTATTCCCTATTTCATGATGGGCTTTAATTCTCATGTGTCATGGGGTTTGACCACAGGATTTATTGATACCTTTGATGTGTTCGTAGAAAAAGATGATGCACCGCACAGTAAACATTTTGATATCGATGTTGCAGGACAAGAATCGGTGTCTTTTGACGTGGCCATGTCAGATCGTGGCCCGATATTGGAATCGCTTAGCGATGGTTTGGGCTTGTCTACGCCGAAAGACAGACAATACACAACATCGCTTAACTGGGTAATGAAAGATATTCCAACGTCCGCAGGTACATTGGCACTAATGCCATTGGCTGAAAACAGTAAAGAGTTTGGGGAGTCCCTTTTCGAGAATGATATCTGTCCGCTCGTTAACAATATTATCGCCGTCGACCAAGGGGACGATATGCGTAGATTTATTGCAGCGACAGTACAAAAGAGGCCGGGACATAAACGAGCGGGCCAAAAGCCGAATGGCGTGACCGGTTCAGTACCGTTAGCTGCATGGCACCCCGAATACAATTTTGAATTGTCCAGTGCGTCTGAACTACTCGCTGAACACAATCCGGCCTGTGGATATAGCTTAACGGCAAATAACGATACGATCGGTGATACAGGGACCTTTCCCATTCATAATTTTCCTACGTTCGACTCGCGAGCAGCACGCATTAAAGAGCTAATCGAACAGAAAGTAGCGGGTGTCGAAGGGGCTACTTTTACCTCACAAGATTTTGAGCTGATGCAACAAGATGTCGTCGATTTACGAGCTGTGCACACAGTATCTGCAATCGCAGGGTGTTTAACCGGTTCCTCAGAGCAAGTCCAAAGAGCGAGAAAAATTCTAGAAGCTTGGGATTGTAAAGCCGATGTCAATTCAAAAGCTGCTTGTATCTTTTACCCGCTACAAGATAAACGCTGGCACATTAAGTTTATGCATGAGGTGCTGGGCGACGATTTGCTCTTGTCCTTGCCGGTCGTAGCCGTGGCCATAAATCGCTTTGGTGTTGATGACTTTTTCACCGACGGTTCACCGTGGTTAGAGCATAGGAAGTCTCTAGAGAAAATTCTTTGCGCTGAAGTGCTAAAACTGGTGGATAATCTCGACCGGCAAATGGGAGAAGATTGGTCTTGGGGGAAGCTGCATCAAATTAGCTTTAAACACTCTCTGAGTAAGTACAGCGATTGGGCGGATATGCACGTTGGCCCAGACCCCATTTCGGGGAGTGGCACCACCTTGAGAATGGCTTTGCATACACCAGCGGTCGACGATACGGAGAAGGTTAGGGTTTATCACGGTCCCGCATTTCGCTGGGTTGTCGATCTCGCCGATCCATTACACTTTCGTTGTGTTATCGCCGGGGGAAATAGTGGCCGTGCTGAAAGTGGACATTTCGCCGATCAATACAAGCACTGGCTAGAGGGAAAATACTACGATGTTTCGCTTGTTCGTGAAGAGCTCGACATTGAAAAGACTATTCACGTGGTTTAGTTTGAAAGATGGTTTATGAGCGGTGTGTCTGAGTTGGCAGATTCTTTCGTGCCATTTTGAAGAAAAATAACAAAAACGATGCTCATACTTGGGTATCGATATTAAACAAAAAATGAGGAATAAAAGATGGATCGTCTAAAAGGTAAAGTGGCATTGATAACGGGTGGTGCGAGAGGTTTGGGAGCGGCGATGGCCCAAAAATTTCACGACGAAGGCGCTAGAGTCATTATTAACGATCTGGACCTCGGCGCTGCACAGCGCGCCGCCGAGCCTATGCAAGCGCACGCCATTGCGGCAGACGTGTCGAATAGTGAACAGGTAAAATTAATGTTTGAAGAGGTTGGAGATTACGCCGGTCAACTCGATATTTTAGTTAACAATGCCGGTATTGGCGGTAGCGAAAATGATCCCGACGCCGAGGCGAAAATCGCGGAGAGAATCGCAGCACTGGAAGCCGGTGAAGTTGTGCACAATGATGCGATAATGGAAATGACCGATGAAGAGTGGGACCGTATGATTAACGTTCATATGCGAGGTACTTTTCTTTGTTGCCGCGAAGGTCTGAAACAAATGATTTCTCTGCCAACAGGGTCAATAATAAATATTGCTTCTGTCATGGGAACCTATGGAAAACCAGGGTTTGTGAGTTACAGTGCGGCCAAATCAGGTATTTTGGGGTTTACCCGTGCGCTGGCTCATGAAATGGCAAGCCGCAATATTCGAGTTAATGCCATAGCGCCTGGTTGGATTGAAACGGATATGACTGCACCGCTCACTTTGATGCGACCCATGTTGGAATCTCAAATTCCTCTAGGGGCATTTGGACAGCCCGATGACATTGCGTGGTCAGCTGTGTATCTGGCGAGTGAAGAAGCAAAATATGTCACGGGGCAGGTGATTTCTCCGAACGGCGGTTGGTATATGAGCCAATAGTGGATGGGTCAATCAAACCACAGGTTGCTTAATGGCAGTCGTGAATAACATCGAAGAACTGAAATCTAAATAACAAATAAGGCAATGTAATATGAAGCAATTATCTTTCGCATCGGTACCACTCTTTTTCACCACACTTT
Organism: Oceanicoccus sp.; assembly: GCA_047623245.1. Lineage (GTDB taxonomy): Bacteria > Pseudomonadota > Gammaproteobacteria > Pseudomonadales > Dasaniaceae > Oceanicoccus. The sequence continues at coordinate 3,532 of JBLHNZ010000261.1, forward strand.
TAATATCGTCAATGGGTTTTAGTCATGATGGAGCAAAAAAAGTAGAGGCGCTGGACTCCGATGGTATTCTTAAGGCGTTTAACTGGGATTTAGATAAAACGGAAATAAAGACACAAACAATTGGGAAGAATTTTCATGTGTTGTTTGGCTCTGGTGGCAATATTGCAGTGTCAATCGGGTCAAATGGGGTCCTGATCGTCGATGACCAATTTCCGAAACTGGTACCCAAAATTGAGGCTGCTATTGAGGAGCTTGGCGGTGGCAAGGTTGATTTTGCGATTAACACCCACTGGCATTTTGACCATGCGGATGGCAACCTGGCTTTAGGACCCGCAGGTACATGGTTGGTATCCCAGGCTAATTCCCGGCAAATGATGTTGGATGATCACGTCATCAATTTAGTATCGGTGGCCTACGATCAGAAAGCCTATCCGAAAGAAGCATTACCTGTTATCACTTTTGACAACAAAATGCAGTTTCACTTCAATGATGAACAGATTGATCTCCTGCATGTTGGCCCCGCGCATACCACGGGTGATACTGCAATCTTGTTTCGCGGTAATAACGCCGTGCATTTAGGCGACGTATTCAATAACGCCGGTTACCCGTTTATCGACGCGGGCAATGGCGGAACTCTAAACGGTCTTGTTGAGTTTTGTTCGAAGGTATTAGCCGAAATCAAAGAAGATACTGTTGTCATTCCAGGGCATGGGCCGGTAACTGATTATGCCGGACTAAAAAATTATATAGAAATGTTAAGTACGATTCGCGATCGAATGATGGTGCTGATTGAGCAGGGCGCGAGTCTTGAAGACGTTTACGCTGCCAAGGTGACAGCTGACTGGGATAAAGAGATGGGAGACAATGTAGGGTTTATTAATCGCTCTTATATGAGCCTTACACACCGTGTGGTCGATCGTTAGGATTGTCTCTTCGGTAGCAGGAACAAAGGACATTTGGTAAGCTATCTATTGCCTATCCAGAAACTCGTCTTTGCGAGCGAAGCGCGGCAATCTCATGGTGCAGAGTGACTATCATTACCCGCATTGGAGTGTCCTGCGGGAGATTGCCGCGCTCCGCTCGCAACGGCATCGTTGAAAAGTGCCTATTTCAGGACGGGCACTAGCTATTGCCCACGGAGCTATTAACTGCTGAACCATTACTTACGAGACTATTACTTACGAAACTATTAACTACGGAATTATTAACTACGGAATTATAGACATGACACAAGCCATATTTGAAACAGCGTTAGAAGAAAAAGACGGCGTTCTCAGCGGACCTTTTCGTTTACCTCTACAAATGTTAGCCGAACAGGAGTATGGAGGACATCTCTCTATTCATGATGATGAACAGGCCCAAGAGCTGGGATTTAGCGGTGCTCCGATAGAAGGTCCAACGCATTTTTCGCAATTTGACCCTTTGCTGCATCATATTTGGGGCGACGAATGGTTTGCGGCAGGTTGTATCAGCTCTCATTTTAAAAATGTTGTGGTCGAAGGTGATGAAGTACAAGCTTTTGTAGAGATACCAAAGGAAGGCGAAAAAATTACTCGAATTTGGGCGATAAAGAAAACGGGGGAGCCGGTACTGGAAGGTACAGCGTCTTTGGGACCCGACCACCCCGAGACTAAGCTGGAAGCATTAATGTCCTCTCGTCCCACCCCTGAAAAACTGGTTATTCTGGAGCATACAAAAATCGGTGATAAGTCGCCAGAGCCCGATACAGTGCATATGGATTTTGATCAGCACTTAGGTAATAGTTATCCATTTACATTGGCTAATAAATTGGAAAAGATCACCGAAAACTGCCTGTGGTATCAGGCAGACCACGCAGCGGCATCGCCTTGGGGTAAGCCCATAATCCCGACCGAGATGGTGAGTCCATTTGTAGGTTTCACTCCATCGGGTTTAAAAAGCGCCAAAGGTCCGGCTATCGGTCTTTTCGCTGACCTCGAAATTAAAATGATCAAAGGCCCGCTATTTGTAGGGCAAGATTACGTATTAGAGCGAGAGGTAGTGGGATTAGGTGAGAGTAAACGTACCGAGTCTGTCTGGGTGAAAACGTCGATAAAGGACGCGGCCACTGGAGAATTGTTGGCAACAACACTACTTAATTCTGCCACATTAAAGCAGTCTTATGCGAAATACGAAGAAGAAGCCAAACGCATAGGTAAGGACCTATAAAGGAAGTCTATTTGATCAATTTACTCTTCAATGTTCCGTCATTATTGGTTGCTGAAAAGCATCGAATAGTGACGGCAAACCGCGGGCTAGCCGATGGGTAAGTGATTTTTTTCCAGTATCTTGCCATCGCTTGCCGCAGGTATTAATAACAATAAATAGACAATAGATAATAAACAGGCAATGAAAAATTGCAGTCCTGAATTTCGTTCCTAAAAATAAGTAATAATTCACTCAATCAT
>JBLHNZ010000262.1:0-5955 GCA_047623245.1 Oceanicoccus sp.
CGAAGTCCCTCTATTTGTAAACCTTCCGGTAAGTTATTGATAAAACTGTTAAAAGCGCCAAATAAAAAATCCATGATTTGCTCCTGTTGCCAATTGTTAAACGTGGGCAGTGGGTGGAGCACTCAAAGTACGTCTAAAAGTAATTATTATCTGCGCAGCTTTGAAAAAGACTGTGCGATTTCTAAAGAAAGGAGGTTTATTCAGTTTTGATCAGTTAATTCGACGGAATGTGATAGCTCGTTGGCATTAGCTTCAAGACATTGCCCTCTAAAATCCGTTGGCGTCATATTGAAGGACATTTTAAAGGCCCTATTGAATGGCGCAAGAGAAGAAAAACCTGCGTTAAGTGCAATCGTTAGTATCGGCAGTCGACTGTTTTTGGGGTCAGCGAGGGCTTGTTTAACGTCGCTAAGTCGGTAGTGGTTTAGAAAGGCCGAAAAGTTTCGGTAACCCATTGACCTGTTAATCAAGATTCTTAGCTGATGCACGGGTATATCGACACTGCTCGCCAGCATGCCAATGGTCAATCCATGTTGTGCGAACGCCCGCTCGTGCTCCATGACATTCACCAATTTTCTATGAATTTCTACGTCGCGAGTATCGATCGAAGAAGCCCTTGCTGGTAGTGCTTGAGTAGCTAGTGCTTCCTGGTTCAAGCGCATTAGCCAAAGGACAGCCCACAGACCTAAAAAGAAGGTAATAGTATAGGTAATGAAGAGTGAGACGAAGGGGTCTGCTTCAACGGTATAGGCTACGCGCTCAGTGACCGTTGAGGTGACGACCACGAGGGCGATGGCGATGGCAAATCCTACGCGCAATTTTCGGCGGCTTTCAACAAGGTCCTCGCGTAGACCTATCACGGCGTGATATGCCAAATGTCCCATGAGGACTAAAGTGACGATGAAGCCGAGTATATCCAAACGGTATCCCCAGGAAAGGTCGAATCCCAAGTTGGCTAGTCGTACAGGTGCTACTACTGCTGTAAACAATACAGCCACCAGCCACTCACGAGCGCCGAGTCTAAAGTCGTCGTCGAACAGCGCTAATCCAAACCACCAGACAAAAATGAAGTTCAGCATATCAAGCAAGCGCAGTGGAATAGCAGCCGCGCCGTTTATCCGCAAGTTTTCCGAACCCGTCGTCAAGAAAAGACAGGTCATTGTCACTATTAAAGGAAGTGCCATTCGCAGAGCGTATATGTGGCGACCATCACGTAGAATCAAAATACCGATGGCACAAAAGACACCAATCGATCCAAAGCGGAACAGGGCTTCAAGCAGTAACATAATTCTCCATCGGTTCGCTGAATACAAGTTCAGAGCTTAGAGTAAGTTGTTTTGGACGGAGAGAGAAGGGCGAATTCTTGAAAACAAAGAAATACAGATTCGGATCTGATGAGCGCATATTTGAGTAACACTCGCTAGGGGTGGGGTGATGAAGGGATAGGGTAGTAAGTTTTGTAGGAACACGGTGACAGCAATACAACTGTACCGCACTTAATAGCCAAATCTGCTCCTTTTATTTAAATTACCTTCGGTTAAACTCTTTGCCAGACGACACTGCGCTTGAAGACGAGATAGTGGATGAAAAATATGCCTAGCAGAAAACAACCGAGAGATTTTGTTCATATCGATGAGTTTTGGGATGCCGACAGGCATTGGGTGAACTACTTTTTTCAACAAAAAATTTGGGTCTATGTAGATGAATACCGAGCGGAGTTAACCGGAGACGAAGATTACAGCCGTATTGTTATCCACGCGGGTGAAGATCAAGGCTGGCTATTCAGTCGCCCGCTAAGTAAAAGAAATGTTGTGCATGATATTTTATGTAATATATTTACTCCTGTATCTGAACAGCAGCTCGAAACCTTGGGTTTTGTTCGTTGGACGGACCATTACATTTAACATAGCTCTCCTAAAATGAAAATATCAGCAGGGTTGTTAGGTTCGTATCAGAGAGTTCCGGTGATTGTGTCAGGACCGTTGAATTTTTAACATAATTAGGGTGCCAGATTATTCCCGAATTGGATGCTCGTTAGATCGGGCGGCTCTGTAGCGTCTTTTAGACTGGGTCGGCTCCGGTTAGGTTACAGCAGACTCGAGTCGCCTTTGAATTCGCTAACAAAATGCGTATCTGAATGGACACTTTTACACTGAGAAACCTAATGATGATCTACCAAATAGTCGTTGTTAACGCAGTTTTGCAAACGCCCTTCGTTAAGGTACATATCTATCACCTCACCACCCTTATAGCGCATGTCATACACACTCTCTGGGGTAAAAAAAGCTGAGTGAGGTGTAAGAAGAAGCCGGTGATCAATCCACTCTTCGTCGGCAGCCCAAGCTTTTATTAGTGGATGGTCAGGATCGGCTGGCTCTTTCGGTAGCACGTCGAGGCCGGCAGCTTGTATTTGATTGTTCTTCAACGCATAAAACAATGCATCCAAATCAACTATTGGCCCACGAGCTGAATTTATGAGAATGAGTCCTTTCTTCGATTTGGACAGGATGTCGGCATTAATGATGTTTTCCGTTTCGGCCGACAATGGCGCGTGCAGGCTAACCACATCGCTTTGTTCGAATATCTGCTCAAGACTATGGGCACGTCTGACGCCGATAGCCAGATCACAGCCATTCTCAAGATAGGGGTCATAGAATACAACATCCATGCCAAACGCTTTTGCTCGCAGTGCCGTAGCGGTTCCGATACGACCTAAACCTACAATGCCAAATACGCAGGAAGAGAGGCGTCGACCGAATGGGTTTAGCGCTGGACGCCATAGATCCTTTGGGTTTTTCTTTAATTCGCGAGTATGAAAGGTAATGCCTTTCATTAGAGACATCATCAGGGCTATCGCATGATCGGCTACTTCCTGAGTACCATAATCCGGTACGTTACAAACCGGGATGCCCATTTCACCCCAGGCCGCGATATCGATATTGTCGAAACCAACTTTCGGCGTTACAACTATTTGGCACTTTTTTAGCTTATTCCGATATTTTTCAGGAATATCCGGCACTGTTACGATAGCGTCGCAATTTTCCCATTGTTCTTCAGTGACGTCTTCAAACGTGTAGGAAAATTCAGCTGTTGCATGACTACCTACGCTTTTTTGCTCAATTTCGCTACCCTGGGGCCAGCGCATCGTCGGCCAAAGTACTCGGTAAGTCATGTGCAATCATCCTGTTTCGTCGATCGTACAGCCTGAATAGCCGCCAGGTAGTAGACGATGATACTTGTGTATTGAGTACAAATATTTCTTCGAGCAACCTCGAAAAGTATTTAGTTTTATTTGCATACATGAAGAAGTTTAAGTTAATCGCTGATGTTCGAGTTTATCCCTTTTTCTATTGCCTTAGTGGTTTTCGAAAATGCCATTTTCACTAAAGCCTCGCGGGCTAAAAAATTGATTGAAAGCCAGATTTGAGTGTAGCTGTATATTTTTTAGGCGCCTCCATGCGCCAACCATTTCACAATTTTTCAGAGCTGAATTGTCAGAGAATTGTTATATGATTGTTATACGATAGTTTCTTCAGATTCGGTAAATCCTTCGTCTTCTGTATCATCTTCTGCACCATCATCTGTAGTGTCTTCAAGTTGTTCCGGACGTTGGTGGGCGTGGGATTTTACTTTTTCCTTTTTTCGCTGCATTAGGCTGGTTAATTTCGTCGCCATTTCAGCAATAGCCTTGTATAGGTCGTCTGCTGAGGCTCGTGCGGTAAAGTCCTGACCCAAAAAATGCGTGCTCACCTCGGCAATTTGTTGGTTTTTTTCGACGGTAAGAATGACGTTTAACGATGAAAGGTTAGGGAAGTGTTGTTGCATTTTTCCTAACTTAGTGTTGACTGATTTGCGGATGCTTTCTGTGATGTCTAAATGGTGACCGGTAATATTAATTTGCATAAATGACCTACCTCACTGTGATGTCAAGAAACACGTTTAGTATAGACCTTAGTGTTCAATATTGCTTGATCTTTGTCAACGTTAGCACATCCATTGGTTGTTAAATATTACCGCTCATTTTTCGTTTTGTTCACCGCTCTCCCAAGTATATTATCCTTTCCAGAGGATATTGTGATCAACGTCAGTTACATCTCTAAGGCCACAGAAAGCCATGGTCAAATCGAGCTCATTTCTCAAAATACTTAAACTCTTTCTAACACCCTCTTCTCCCATCGCTCCTAGCCCATAAATGTAAGCGCGCCCAATCATGGTACCTTTGGCCCCTAGCGCTAGCGCTTTAATGATATCCTGGCCCGTTCGAATGCCGCCGTCCATCCATACTTCAATGTCACTGCCCACGGCGTCGACAATAGCGGGTAAAGCGTCGATTGACGCGGGCGCACCGTCTAGCTGTCTGCCGCCGTGGTTAGAAACGATCAATGCATCTGCGCCACTGTCTACAGCAAGTCTTGCGTCCTCTGGGTCCATGATGCCTTTAATAATGAGTTTTCCACCCCATTTATTTTTGATCCATTTAACGTCTTCCCAGCTCAGAGTCTGGTCGAATTGAGTTCCGATCCACTTCGATAATTCAATCACGTCAGAGACCGTGTCTGTATGGCCAACTATATTGCCGAACGTTCTCCTTTTGGTGCCGAGCATGCCCATTGCCCATCGCGGTTTAGTGGCGATATTTAGCATACTTTTTATGGTTGGCTTCGGTGGTGTTGAAAGTCCATTTTTCAGATCTTTATGACGCTGCCCTACAATTTGTAAATCTACCGTCAGCACCAGAGCTGAGCAGTTAGCTGCCTTAGCTCTGTCGATCAGACGTTCCATAAATTTTCTATCGCGCATGACGTACAGCTGAAACCAAAAAGGCTTTTCGGTGTTCTCTGCCACGTCTTCGATAGAGCAAACACTCATCGTTGAAAGGCAGTAGGGTACGCCAAATTTCCCAGCGGCGCGTGCGGCTAATATCTCTCCATCAGCATGTTGCATGCCGGTAGACCCAACGGGAGATAAAGCAACCGGCATCGAGACATCTTGTCCCAACATCGTAGATTTTAAGGATCGATTAGACATGTCAACTAACACGCGTTGTCGAAGTTTTATTTTTTCAAACGCGGTACTGTTTTCTCGATAAGTACTTTCGGTCCAAGATCCGGAGTCGGTATAGTCTGCAAACATACGAGGTACTCTTTGTCCAAAAAGTACGTGTAAATCTTCTATACAAGTAACGACGGTCATCGGTCTAGCCCTGCCTGATTACTGGAATGCGTAGTAACTGTCGGTTAAAGGTATCGCCGATTTTTGTCAAAGTCCAGCGTGAAATGCTACCGGCCACATGTCGTGAAATCACAAGTTACGGAAAAGTGTGACGATGATCTGTCTAAAATCTAGCAAGTTAAAGCGGCTTGGCTATTCATATTCTGCGCTGTTTCAAGTGCATTTTTGGTTACTTGCTATGTATCGACATTTAGCGTTTTTTTTGAATTTCTTGTTGGCGTGAAAGTATCAGCTGGTAGAGCCAGAACAATGCGATCGAAAATGTGGCACCCTTAGTTGTAGCGGGAACTCTTTCAGAGAATGCGGCGGAGACTTGCGCACTCGCATCCTCCAGATTTGAAACGTCTAATTTTGCCGATGCCGAGTTGAGTATCGGCGAGTAGGCAGCAGAATCTACAGGTGTTATTGGGGTCGCGAAGTAGCCCATTTTTTATTTTAGGGGTCCGAAAAAACTGCCTGTGTTTTTGTGTCTATAGGCATTAACGATTGATGATTTTGGCACCGACTTCATAGGGTCCGTGACTAGTTAATACCCATCCAGAAACTATAAAGCACTGTCATTGCAAGCGTTAGCACGGCAATCTTATTGTTCTAACGTATTGATAATTATGTACTAACTCCAACGTCCGAGATTACCGCATCGCTACGCTTCTCGCAATGACACTATTTCTGGATCGGGGCTAGTTAAAGCCCTTCAGAAGCGCGTCTTTGCGAGCGAAGCTC
>JBLHNZ010000263.1:0-5946 GCA_047623245.1 Oceanicoccus sp.
GTCAGCGTAAATTTAGACTTTCACCCAAAAATTATCTCAGTTTAATCGTGATAGGTAAGTTATCTTTGGGCTTTGATATTGGCGATTGTTGAACTGGCATTTCGTAATTCTCAGGTACTGACCACTGGTAGCGCTTAAGCATTTCGAACATGACCAGTTTTATTTGCATGGTTGCAAAGTGCAGTCCGATACACATATGAGCACCGCCACTGAAGGGTACCCAGCTGTAGGAGTGTCTCTTTTGTTCAGCCCGGTCCTCGCCAAATCGCGATGGGTCGAATACATTAGGATTATCCCAGTATTGTTCCATATAATGTGTATGTATAGGGTAGGTGACGACCATAGCATGTGCGGGAATCGTAAACCCTTCGAATTCAAACGATTTTAGGCTGTATTTGGGTAGAGTAGAAAGTGGTGGATACATCCGTAGGGCCTCTTTCATAACGAGGTCAGTTTCGACCATTTTATCAAGGCTTTCGTAGTCTAGTGCTTCTACACCCAGTGACTGAGCTTCTTTGTAAAGTCTATCTTGCCACTCGGGGTTTTTAGCTAGTGCATAGGTCATGCTTGTGAGCGTACTCGTAGTCGTGTCGTGTGCGGCCATCATTAGAAAGATAATGTGGTCAACTATTTCTTGATCCGTATATTGATTACCTTCCTCGTCTTCGGCTTTACAGAGTAGCGAAAACATATCGTTTCCGTTGCCTGCGCGTTTCTCGTCTATTTGCGCTAGAAAAAATTTGCACATAAATTTTCTCGCTTTGATTCCTTTCCACAACAAAGTTCCTGGGATTGCGAAAGGAATTTTTGGCATAGAAGCGGCGACAGTTGTCTCGAAAGCTTGATTGATTTTTTTAGCGTCAGATCCTAATTCCATGCCAAGAAATATAGTTGCGGCAAGATCGAGAGTTAGGCTTTTAAAACTTGGGAAGGCAAACAAAACTTGTTCGCTACCATCGGTCAATTTGTTTATCGATTCATGGGCTTGCGTGGCCATGCTTTCAAGGTAGATTTTCAGCGCCTTGTTTTTGAATCCGGCCTGCATAATTCGCCGATGATATCGATGATCTTTTCCATCGCGAAGCATTAAACCGTTGGGAAAAATTTTACCAATAATCATGTCCCATGCTTTTTTGTTTGAGAGTATTTGATCTTGGTTGAGTAGTGCTAGACGGTTCGCGTCCGCGCCGAATAAGTGAACATAAGTGAATTTCCCCACTTTTTGCATGACGGCGTTGCCATGTTTTTTTTGCAAGTATTGACTATGTTCTAATGGATTATTGTAGCTTTTCTTAATTAATCGTAATGTTTCAAAAAATCCACTTTTTATTGGCGTCAGTTCCTGAGGGATGTTGGTCATTTTTTCTCTTACCGTTGTTCAAAAACCGATACGTTTGGCTGGGACGATAACTTAGCACAAAATTTATGGCCACACACATTTATCGGTATGTTGGATATAGTAAGAAAAAAAACATATCGAACTGCTGCTCCTTCCACAGCGCCCTTTACTTTATTTACGAAAAATTGTGGCCGTGGTACGCTGGATCTCGGAAATTGATTAGTGTTCTTTACCCACGAGTCTCTTAGGATACTGGTAGGAGAATGATACTACACGGGTCATTCGGCGCCACAATTTAGTCTCTCCGGCAGACGAATCGAGCTTTATACTCATTTACCACGAGAATAAGAGATAGCAATGACGATCAATAAGCAGTGGCGACTCGCTCGTAAACCTTTAGGTGGCTATCCTGTGGCTGCAGATTTTAATCTATCGGAAGCGGCAGTTTTTGAACCCGGTGATGGGCAGCTCCTTTCTAAAACGCTGTATCTTTCACTGGATCCCTATCAATGGGGACGCAGACGAAATGGAACAGAGCAGCCTGGTGATGTATGTCACGGAAGAACAGTCTCCGAGGTCGTCAAGAGCCGTCACCCCGTTTTCAGTGAGGGCGATCTCATATTTAATACCAACGGTTGGCAGGAGTACGGACTAACGGGCAAGGATGTTTCAATATTCAACTATATGCTGCCTCGAAAAATCGACCCTCAGTTGGCACCTATATCGACAGCCCTCGGCGTTTTGGGGATGCTGGGTTTAACTGCATACGCGGGCAGTTATCTTCAATGTAAACCTCGTGCTGGGGAAACTTTTGTGGTTTCGGCAGCTTCCGGTGGGGTCGGGCAGATTGCTGGACAGATAGCAAAGATTTGTGGCTGCAGAGTAGTGGGAGTTGCGGGAATTACTGATAAATGTGAATTTCTGGTTAATACCCTTGGATTTGATGCGGCTGTTTCTCGCTTAAGTGAAAGCTTTGAGGACGATCTTCGGGAGGCATGCCCAGACGGAGTAGATATCTATTTCGAAAACGTAGGAGGTAAAACGTTTAATGCAATTCTGCCGCTTTTTAACAAAAAAGCGCGTATCAGTCTCTGTGGGTTGGTTTCCCAATACGGAAATATGGATGGTCAGAATCCCCAGGACGTCTGGCACTCTTTGGGACAATCAACATTTGATAAGAAGGAGATGAAAGTTCATTCTCTTTTTGTTGGAAACTACGTTGCTGAGTACGAACAACAATTCCTTACAGAGATGGGACGCTGGGTCGCTGATGGCTACGTGAAGTATAAAGAAGATCTTTGGGTGGGATTGGATAAAGCGCCAAAGGCTTTTGCTGCGATGCTCGCTGGAAAGAATTTTGGAAAAACCCTCGTCTCGGTACACGCCGATCCGTCGTTGACCGAAAATATACACGAAAAAAGAACCAGTGCGAATGTGTTAGCTTAGTGCAGAATAATCGAAACGATTATAAAGGAATGATCTGTGAACGAAAAAACGTTACCTATGAGTATCTTGTTATTCATTACGATATTTTTTCTTGGAAGTAGTTTCGCTAATGCGGAAGACGCCGAGGGCACATCGCGAGGCCTCGTTTCGGTGCAGTCAGATTCTTTGTCCAATATAATGACGATTTACGTCGCTAGCGAAGTCATAACGATGGACGAGGATAAGCCTCGTGCGACCGCAGTGGCGGTAGCAGGCAGGCGAATATTGGGTGTGGGTTCAAAAAGTGACATGCTAAAGCTCGCCGGGCAAAGGTCCGTTTCAGTTAATGTATTGTTTGCCGACAAAATCATTGTTCCAGGTTTGATCGACCAGCATTTGCACCCGTTGTTATCGGCGCTGACGTTAAGCTCGGAAATTATATCTATCGAAGACTGGGTGCTTCCCGAAAAAACAGTTAAATCAGCCAAAAATCACGAGGATTATATACGGCGATTAACGAACGCAGAAGCAGCCATCGTCGATCCGGACAAGCTGCTTTTAAGCTGGGGTTTTCACCATTATTTTCACGGTAAACTCACTCGCATTCAACTCGACTCAATATCGTCCTCTCGTCCCATCATTGTTTGGCACCGTTCAGCTCATGAATTTATACTGAATACAGCAGCATTGGAATCTGTCGGTGTAAATGAAGCGCTAGTAGTGACTCTGGCGCCCGAAATACAGAAGCAGATTAATTTTGCTGAAGGTCATTTTTGGGAACGAGGGGCATTTGAGTTTTTGTTGGCAAAATTGATGCCTGCGATAGCCTCTCCGGAAAGGTTGCTTAAAGGATTGCAATTTACGGAAAATTATCTTCATTCTAGCGGAGTAACAACATCGGCGGAGCCGGGCGGCTCGACAGGAATGTACAATATTCAAGTTGCTGTTTTAGGTGATGCGCAAACGCCATTTCGCTTCTACTTCATTCCAGATGGTCGGACTTTAGCTGGATTGTATTCGGGACAAAATCTCATCGATGAAACCGAAAAGCAGCTCTCACAAGCCACGGGAAATACAGCCTTTTTGCCCAAACAAGTAAAACTGTTTTCAGACGGGGCTATTTTTAGCCAACTGATGCAAATGACCGAGGGTTATACGGACAATCACCATGGCGAGTGGATGATGGAGCCGGCTGTATTCGCGAACACGTTTAAGACTTATTGGGATGCTGGGTATCAAATACATATACATCAGAACGGTGACGCCGGTCTGGAAATGGTTCTCGATAACCTTGAAGAAAACTTGCAAAGAAACCCACGATTTGATCATCGTACTACCATTGTTCATTTCGGATTTGCGACGGAGGAGCAAGTTGCAAGAATTTCTAGGCTAGGTGCAATTGTCAGCGCGAACCCCTATTACCCTATAGCGTTAGCCGACCGATATGGTGAAATGGGCGTTGGGCCCAAGCGCTCAGATCTTATGGTGCGTCTCGGCGATGTAGGGCGGGCAGGGGTGTCGTTTTCTTTTCATTCTGATATGCCGATGGCACCAGCTCAGCCGCTTTTTTTGATGTGGTCGGCGGTCAACCGTATGACGCCTTCGGGACGAGTCGCTGGCCCTAATCAGCGTGTAAGCGTCCAACAAGCTTTGCGAGCGGTCACAATTGATGCGGCTTATTCTCTGCGTCTTGAGCAAGAAATCGGGAGTATTAAAACGGGTAAACTTGCCAACTTTACGATTCTTGATAACAGTCCGTTTTCGGTAAATCCTCTAGAGATAAAAGATATAGGTATTTGGGGTACAGTTCTTGAGGGACGGCTACAGCCTTTAAGGGATTAACCTCTCGGGTTATTGTTAGTTGGGTTATGCTTTCTTCGTTTTTGAGAGAGCTAAGATTTGGAGATGAAACCGTCGAAAAACCGGCAAGGGCTGGAGGCGCAAATTACCGGTATAGCAACACTTAAGCACGAAGGGTACTATGCGTATTTATCCCATTGGATATTTTAATTCAGCGCTTACCTTGTCGATCTTAGCCATCGTTTCCTTCGACAAATGAACGTCCGCGGCGGCCAGAATCTCATCCATTTGTTCCGGTACAGTTGCGCCAACAATGGTAGAAGCGACGAAATCATGTTGCTTGCTCCAGGCCACGGCCAGGGTAGTAACAGATATGTCTATCTCCGCTGCGATAGCTTGGAATCGTTCTGTTGACAGTAAAGATTTTTCGTTAACAAAACGCAAAGCCATTTGCTGCTGACGTTTTTCTCCACTCAAATAATTGGAGAACCTGGCTCCTGCAGGTCTTTGACCATCATTGTACTTCCCAGATAATACGCCTCCAGCTATCGGGGAGTACGGAATAAGACTGACTTGCTCTTTTCTGCAAACCTGCGCCAGTTCATCTTCAAAGCGGCGGTTATTAAGGCTGAAGTTATTTTGTATGGTTTCATAGCGAGCAATGCCATGTAGATCTGAAGTCCACAGGCTTTTGGTTAAACCCCAGCTTGTTTCATTGCTACATCCAAGAACTCTTACTTTTCCGGAGCGGACTAAGTCGTCGAGCGCCAACATCGTTTCATCGTAGCCGAAGTCGTGATCGGGCCAATGGGTTTGATAAAGATCGATATAATCTGTACCGAGCCGCACGAGGCTCGTTTCCACTGCGCGAGTAATATGATGGCGATCGAGGCTTGTTTTCCCAGAACGGAGTGGGGGCGTCATCCATCCGTGGCCTGGACCGGCGACTTTGGTTGCCATAATGATAGAATCTCTCGGTTTAGTCTTCATCCAGCGCCCAACAATATCCTCTGTTAGACCGACATATTTTGCATCGGGAGGCACTGGATACATTTCAGCCGTATCGAAAAAGTCGATTCCTGCTTCATAGGCGATATCCATAATCCTAAACGACGTTTTTTCATCTGATTGATTGCCAAATGTCATAGTTCCCATACAGATATCGGAGACCACAATTCCGCTTTTACCTAGTCGATTTTTTTTCATAATCTATCCCGATTGAATTTTCTAATGATTTTTGTGTATTATCAATTGAACTATCACTATACGAAGGTATTGGGTGTTTTAAAAGTGTTCTAAAGGCTGTTTTCTCAAAGCAATGTTTGAATGACCTTTTATAATTAAAAAATGGGCGTTACGTAGTAGGATTTCTTCACTATAAA
>JBLHNZ010000264.1:0-5933 GCA_047623245.1 Oceanicoccus sp.
TATCAAGTTTACTTGTAAGTTTTTCATCGTATTGCTCCATAATTTTTCCATCATATTGCTCCATAATTTTTATTCAGTTTGAGAGACTGCTCCTTTACGTAGTTCAATCTACCCTTTTCAGTTTTCATTCGGTAAATATGTCAGTAATAAACGTTTTGGGACATAGGGCCCTTCGACAGAAGACTGGAGAAGTACCTCTGTAAATCCGAATTTGGAGCACTCGCCAGCCTCCAAAGTGAGACACAAGTTTAGAAAAGTCTCACGTTAGTAGAAAGTAATAATTTGATCTACATCCGCGCCTTGTTAATGCTTATAGTTATATCGAATATTATTTATTCTTAAGTGAATATAAATCCGTTATGCTTTTTTGTGCAAGGCAATAGGGCTGCTGATCACAAGCCAAATTATGGAAGAAAACGCATCGAGCTCTCGAAACCCAATGCTTCTTATATGTTCGCCCTGGGTCAGTTTGTGGCGTTATCTGAAACTATTCGTATTAGTCTGTACCACAAGTAATCAATGCACACTCTCACGCGTCAGCTAAAAGAGCTTGACGGCCGGTTCCTGGATATTGCTGACAATCCATGCCAATGCTTTGCCGTGGTTATCCTTACGCCAAGCCATACTTAATTTGGAATTTCTATTGTCGACCTCTTCTAATTCCAGGGTATTCAGTTGCCCCGACTCTAGTTCATATTTAACACGATGAGCCGGCAGAAATCCTACGCCTAAGCCAAGCAGGTGAGCTTCTATTTTTTTGTCAATGGTTGGCACTGTAATGCGGGACTGGCCATCGCGTAAGCCTACTGATCGCCCGGGTAGGCTTCTTGAACTATCGCAACCACGACTGATGGATATTTTTTTATTAATTCATTTGAAAGAGGTTGTTGCTCTTTAGTTAATGGATGATTGCCTGCCACAGTAAAAACAAAGTCAATGGCACCTAAGTTATATACCGAAAAATCGCTATTGTGCGGCTCACCTGTAGCACCAATAATAAGATCAGAACTTACGGCAATCAATGAGTCCCACGTGCCGCCAAACACCTCTTCCGTCACGCGGATATTAATCTAGGGGTATTCCTGCTGAAATTGTGCAATTAACGTATAAATAGGCTGAAACAGCAAAATACTATCAATACAGATGCGCTGCTCAGACTCCCAGCCTTCGGCGGATTTTTTTGCCATGTAATTCAGCTCATCTGTCGCTTTTAATATAAGTCGACCTTGCTCTACAATCATCCTGCCCACAGAGGTCAATTCTGCCTTGCGCTTACTGCGGTCAAATAATGCTACGCCAAGATCTTCCTCAAGCTTATTCACCGTATAGGAAACGGCGGACGGGACTCGAAACAATGTATCCGCGGCGGCAGCAAAATTCTTTTTAGCGCATGGGAATTAGGGTCAGTTCTTGGATCGTGATTCACAATCCAAGACCTGACCCCATCTACACTTCATCCAAATGAAACTCGGTTCGACGAGCCAAAATCAACGATGATAAATTTACTCCAAAAGCACCTCCCAATTGGCGAGCAAAACTCGTAATGCCGGATGCTTCACTCATCTGCCGAGGTTCGACTGAGCGAACGGCGCCCATACTCATCGGTGACATCGCAAAACCCATGCCTACTCGACCCACACATTCACTAGGCAAAGGTCCAAAATTTGGTATTAAAGTCAGCGCCTATCATGAGGAAAAAAGAAACAGAGAACAGCACAATCCCGCTGGCAATGAACAAACTCGGGTCGTAACGATCGGCAAGCTCTTAGCAGGTAAGGCAACCTATCTATCGGGACGGGCTCGACCAGTGGCAAAATTATTCAGCGCCGTTAACTGTGCTGGAAAGCCAGCTGGCAAACACTATCGAAAACTATCCCTCGTAAACTCTTTGAATTAAATTTGGATTGCTACAACGTATCCACAACATACACATCTTAATGCCGGCTGCTTTGGCGGGCTGGCGAGAAACTGAGTCAAGACTACAGAATGGAAAGTTTTACTGGGTGAGACCGTATCGAGCTAAGTGGCAGGGTCAAAGTAAGGGCGGTCGCCAGCGATGGTGACGCGCTCCATAGTGCGCACCTGTGGAAAATAGTCAGACGCGGCAAAGTGTTGGCTCGCTCGATTGTCCCAAAAAGCCAAGGAACCTTTTTGCCACCGAAAGCGACATTGTACCTCCGGGTTCCACGCCATTTTGTATAACTTATCAAGTAGGTCGGCACTTTCACTGGGTTCCATATCTTTAACATGGCTAGTGAACGCGGTATTTACATAAATCGAACGCTTACCGGTTTCAGGGTGGGTACGCACCAGTGGGTGTTCCATCGGCGGATATTGTGCATGTAGTTCCTCTGCTGTTTTGTCTAGCCGTTTGGCAAACACACGAGCGATATCATGCACGGCGACACGTGTTTCAATTTTTTCCTTCATCGTGTCATCAAGACGTTCGTAAGCGAGTTCCATATTCGCAAATAGTGTGTCACCGCCCACGGCAGGCAACTCGATCGCGTGTAAAATTGAACCCAGCGAAGGCTTCTCTCGCCAAGTAACATCAGAGTGCCAAAAGTTTTCTTTGCCGCGCGAGTCTGGGCCATGTGCGATGCGCAGTACCGCAGGTTCTGGCTGGTCTTTAGGCGTGGCGGGGTGTATTTCAAGCTCGCCGAACTGCGATGCAAACGCCATATGTTCAGCCGCAGTGAGTGTTTGATCGCGAAAGAACACCACTTTGTAGGTCAACAGAGCGGCACGGATCTCTGCAATGAGTGTCGCATCAAATGTACGCAAATCAATACCCAAAAGCTCCGCTCCTATAGCTGGGGTTAGTGGGCGAGCCTCAAAACGCTGAAATTCTTTCGTTGCTAGTTGAATCGCCATATCTGAGTGCTCACTGTGAAAATCGATTGGAGTATGAGACGAATAAACGTCCCCTTACCCACTCAACCTAGTCTAAAAAAAGGCTAAAGGCTACCGCTTATCGCTGTGTATGCCGCCGCCACAAAAACAAAATACGCGAAGCCTAGCTGACCTCTATGTCCAATGAAAAAACGCTTTCCTTCCCTGTATAAGCGGGATAAACCCGCTACTCACCTCCTACATCCTCTAACTCAAGGACTAATGACGATCGGCCATCGTCGTTGATCTCACCGCGAATCAATCTTGGCCAGGCATCCAATTGCCATGAAAACCATAGGGTACTCGGTGATCCAGGTAAGCTTTGGCCAACGGACCCTGCGACGGATTTTGAGCATCAAGAATCAGGAGGTGTGATTTATCGGTAGTGCCATCATAGACGTTCGACAAAAGATAGCCCTCCCCCTCTTCAGCCGATGCTGATTTAGGGACAAATATGGCTTCTGAAGTACCCATATGAGGGCTCATTTCAAAGGTATCTCGCTGCCCTGTCTTATGATCAAATCTAGCGATATTACTAAATGTTCCGGCCTCTGATTTCACACTACCATTACATAACATATACCCGTATCGATAATTCAGCCCGGTGTTACGTTCATCCAAGCGACCGAACTCGCAGGTGACGTCATCCAAAGTATGTACTTTGTAATCGTCGGTATTTTTACTCAGATCAAAGGTCCAGCGATTGAGCTTAGCATCCATTTTTGCGGGATCGCCAGGGGAACCATCTGTATTAGGAAATAATGGAGCTTGACCATATTCCGAGACATCGCAAGTAATGATATCGCCATTGTTGAACGCGTTCATAGGATGGAAAACAAAACTCGCATCATTCTTGAACCAACGAATGTCTTCGACACTACCACCCCGTCGCATGACCCCAATATGATTCCCCTTTTCAGGCTCCCAGGCAAAGACAGGTTTACCCGCCATTGCGCGATCAAGTGAAGCAGTTAACGGCATGATCGGGAAAAGCACAAAATCACGCGTAACCATAAAGTCATGCACCATGGCAGCATAAGGCGCGTCAAAAAATTGCGAGTCGATTAACACACCTTCTTTATTAACGACATGGTAGGACATTCTATTCGACAATATACCTTCTGCACTGTAACCAAAGAAAATCATCTCTCCATTTTCTGGATCAATCTTTGGGTGTGCAGTCATGGGACCCACTAATTTTTTATCAAACGTCCAGGCTCCTCTGGATTCCAAAGTCACCGGGTCCAGTTCAAAAGGTGCGTGAGCCTCTTCGAGCGCTAGTAGCTTACCGCCATGCCAAACAATATTTGTATTGGCTACTCCATTGGTTTCCAATCCGGCAACCGAGGGATCAGAGTCCATGGGGTTCAAAGCACTGAATAAACTGCGCCCAGCCTTCCTCTCTACATCAAACTTGACGGTCTTGGCATAACGATTCTTGTAAGAAACCTTGCCATTTTCGATATGAAAAGCGTGCACCATACCGTCGCCAGCAAACCAGTGATGGTCACCTTTCGGGGCAAACTGGGGATTGGGGCCATTACGGAAAAAAGTACCGTACAAGTCTTGTGGGATCTCTCCTTCAACAATCAGGTCATTCGCATCACATTCCATATGAATGGGTGCAAAACCACCATTCAGATTAGGGTGATTAGGAAAAGCTTGTGCCATGTCGCCTCCGTCTTCTCAGTTAAATAGAAACAATTAGTAGAATTAGAATACTGGTCGTAACCAGAAATCGTTGGAATTACAAGCGGAATAAACGCCCCACCCACATCCAACATAGACCAAATAACGAACAAATGACAATCAATTATTGTAGTTGAACTCGCCGCTAAGTCGTTCGGACGAACACGATCAGACGATCGTTAGTTAGACCATCGAATTAGGACATAATATTGGCCTTACAATAGTTGCCGAAGGCGTCGAAACGTTGGGTGCCTGCCAGTTGTTCGAGCGGTGGGGATGTGACAAGCTTCAAGGCTATTACATTAGTCGCCCAATACCCGCGGCGGAATTCAAAATATGGTTAGATCCTTACGAAGGTCAGTCCCGTGAAAACGACACAATATGAAGCAGGTATAACCGGCGTCTTCCAATAACGGTTGGCAGGGTGTTTTCAAGGGGCTCTCTTTTCTATTAGCAACATCATGGATTCGTTTCTGTGGTTCTGACTGCTGTTTTGACTCAGGGTATTGTCGATGGGGACCAGCGTTAAGGAGGCGGGCTTACGGATTCGCAGATGAGTCAATTTTTTGCTTTGGCGGGCACGGTTAGACGCGGCGACGCGTCTTTACATAGCAATATTTAAGAACCTCTCTACGAGTGCAGCTCCAACCCACGATCCAAGTCCAAGCAACAAATAGAATGAAAATCGTGACAGGCTACCCATATCGAAAGGCCATTCCCGAACGCGTTCAAGTCTGGCTTCCAATGCTAACAAAGGCACTACATTTTGAGCTAGCTCTCCTGGCTTGGCGAATAGTTTGTCTCTCTCCTGTCGTATTTGTTCTCTAATTATTGCGAGTTCCTGCGATTTGCGGTGTTGGATGCGTTTATGAATACCGCGCATGGGTAACATCAGCCCCATCCCGGTCAAAATCAACATGATCGTCATAAAGATGACTGCGCTCATGATTGCGCCTTCGGGGCGAATGGCAAGATGACTGGTGATCGACATCAATATAACAATTAACAGCGTGTTCTTAATACCATGTTGGGTAAAAGGCTTGTAGACGTTGACATCCAACAGATTAAGCTCGGGCAGTTGTTGTGATATTTGCGTTAGCTGTAATGCGCTCCAAATGAGTTCATAAGACAAACGCCCCATCCACCAGCCGACCGGCATACTCGCAATCACGACAACGGACGTATTGAAAGACCATGTCCAGGGTTGGAGAAAGAGGTAGTTTTGACTGGGTAAAATGTGGAATAGAGCAATAAACGCACAAGACCCTATGATTCCTGCGCAACGTAAATTCCTGTCCTTCGGTACAGGCGCTTCGCTGTTCATTGCGAAGTTCTCATTGAGCTCTACAATA
>JBLHNZ010000265.1:0-5920 GCA_047623245.1 Oceanicoccus sp.
ATGTATTCTTGTTACTAGCATTGACACCGATGCCCCACAAAAAAACCAGTTACATTTGCAACTGGTTTTTTTGTGGGGCCATGCCGATCATGTGAATGTTACATAATTCGCAGATATTCCAATACGAGACTCTAAATAGTGCCCATCCAGATATAGATTTTTTTTCAATGTCGTTGCGAGCGGTAGCGCGGCAATCTCCTGCAGACCGCACCAATGCAGGTAATGATGGTCACTCTGCACCAGGAGATTGCCACGCTTCGCTCGCAAAGACGAGTTTCTGGATGGGCGCTAATTAACCAAGTGAACTCGCAGCCTCTGACTAATAACCTTGAATTGTTGCATAGCGGTCGCGATGAAATGCACTATTGCCGTAAGTATGCTCGGCGATGCGTGAGCGCTTCAAAAAGAAACCAATTTCGTATTCGTCCGTCATACCGATGCCGCCATGCATTTGCACACCTTCGCTACTTACCAGGTTAAACGTGTCATTAACTCGAGCTTTTGCTAAACTGGCAAGCTCGGCTATATCTTCGGAACCTTCATCTAATGCCGAAAGTGCTTCAAGTACAACCGATTTTGAAAGTTCTACCTCACAGAACATTTGAGCTGCCCTGTGCTGCAGACCTTGGAATGAACCGATAGCAACACCAAATTGCTCTCGTACTTTTAAGTACTCAATGGTCCGCTCAAAACATTCCTGAACACCGCCCAACATTTCTGCGGCAAGTAGTATGCGGCCGGCATCAAGTGCATGATCGATGATGTCGGCAGCCTTTCCCTCTTCTCCAACAATGACGCCTTCTGCGGCGCTAAATTCAATATTCGCCGCGTTTCTACTATCGGCCATGATTGTGCGCGTCACGCTCACATTCTCTGACTCACGATCAACCAACACTAGCGTCAAACCGTCCCTTTCACCCGGTTTTCCGGAAGAGCGCGCCACGACAACGAGTTTGTCCGCGACATTACCGTCGAGAACGAATTTTTTGCTGCCCGTCACACTGTAACCGTTAGTAGATTTCTGCGCCGTCGTCGCTGATCCATAAGGGTTGTGATGTGCCGATTCCTCTAGAGCTAATGTCAACAATAATTCACCGCCAGAAACTTTAGGTAACAATTCATTTTTTTGCTCATCTGAACCACCTGCAACAAGCGCTGTGGCGCCAATCACTGTCGATAAAAGTGGTGATGCTGTCAGCGTACGTCCGCACTCTTCCAAAACAACACCAAGACCGAGAAAACCAAAACCTAATCCACCAAAGTCTTCCGGAATAGTAATTCCAGCCCAACCAAGGTCGACCATTTGTTGCCAAGTATCGCTATCAAAACCTGTCTCGCTTTTTTCGTTTCGCAGCTTTCGTAGCTGTGTAATAGGTGTGTTGTTGGTGCAGAAATCTTTAGCTGCATCCTTTAACATATTTTGTTCTTCGTTTAATACCAATGGCATTTCTGCATTACTCCTAAATTCAAATATGGGCAGAACATCGTCCCCAAAAACCTTCATCGCCACCCAGCTCAAATTCTATATGAATTCAGTGGGGCACAGCGTTCAAGAGATATAAACCGCCGTTTACACGTCAGCTTTTCTACCGTGTTTAGCTAGGCAACCCCAACACGCGCTTACTAATGATATTCATTTGTACTTCATTAGTACCACCATAAATTGTTACTGCACGATCGCGAAGCCAATTGTGGCAGGCATCAAATTCATCTTCGCTAAATCCCTCTCCCTCCCATCCGGCACCTGAAGTACCTCGAAGTTCAGACTGCAGAGCAGCGCCTTCTTTTGCCAGAGTCGAGCCTATGAGCTTGAAAATTGAGGTCGTCGCGCCCGGTGCCTTTCCTGATTTACTTTCTTCGAAAACACGCCTAACGGTTAGCTGCAGAGATTTTTCAGTCATCGTTTGTTTGACAATTTTGTCTCTTGCAAAAGGATCGGAAACTTTGCCATCGATCTCACCAATATAACGTTTCGCAGTAACGCCATAAGGGTTAACGGGACGCCCTTTTTTCTTCGCTCTACTTGGCGCAGCCGAACGCTCAAACTGAAGCAGGCGTTTACCAACAGACCAGCCCTTGTTAAGATCGCTAATAAGGTCGTCACTTCTGGCAATTGCATTGTCAAAAAATGTTTCGCAAAAAGGAGAAGAGCCAGAAATCAGCAAAATGGGTTTGATCGTGACGCCTGGCTGATGCATATCCAAAAGAACGAAACTTATTCCATCGTGTTTTGCCGCTTCGAAATCGGTCCTTACCAGCGCAAACATCCAATCGGCATATTGAGCACCAGAGGTCCAAATCTTCTGACCGTTTATTACAAACTGATCGCCATCGAGTACCGCTTTCGTTTGTAAGCTCGCCAGATCTGACCCAGAACCCGGCTCACTATAACCTTGACACCATGTCACTTCGCCGGAAACAATTTTTGGCAAGTGCCTCATTTTTTGATCTTCGGTACCGTATTCAAGTAACGTTGGGCCAATCATAGCGAGCCCCATCCCGGTCGAACCCGGCAACGCCTTAATCGCTGCCATTTCTTCTTGAAATACGCGATTAGTTTCATAGTCGAATCCAGCACCTCCGTATTCTTTGGGCCAAGTGGGCGCGGTCCAACCGCGCGCAGCCATTCGCTTCAACCATATTTTTGCATCGTCGGTACTGTATACCTCGTGGGCATCTTCAAAATTGAACGTTCGATTACGCATACTCTGCGGGCAATTTTCTTCTAGCCACTCCCGAGTTTCGCTGCGGAAAGTCTCAAGATCCATTACTGTACCCCTCATTAAGTTAGTTGCTTGCTACCAAATGAAGTGCTCAAAACACCACTTGGCTAATTTATAATCGGTAGGGAGAATAAAGACCCCTTCCACAAATGTCCAGCGCTATGCGCTTCCAAAAAACAAGGGCAGTGTTTCGTGGAACTGGCGGAATTAAATAGCGGATACACAACATAGTGCTAGATTTATAGGAGATACGAGCTAACGTATGCGAAAGACAGGCTCGCTTGAATCAAGATAATTTGCTTTCAATCGAATTGATAATGCTGTCCTGCTCCGCGCTTCTAGGGCCATCCAATACCGTGATTGCTCTAAGAATTGCGAGGAGAGAAATAGCCTGTTCTCTAGTAAAGCACCCATATGTTGGGTTCAATACTTTATTAAGAAACTGCTGAAAGCGCACGTCGTCACCAAATTCAGCAAGAGCAGAATTTAATGCTCCAGAGGCTTGCTCGTCGTCCATATGGAAGTCGTTTTTAAAAACACTTATCACCGCTGACTTTTGCTCTAGACTTAATTCCCTCTCCCGGATTAGAACGCCTACAACAATCATAGTTGCAATGAGCATTGAATCGACAACCGATTTGTCGTCTGTTAAATCGAGAGTATTCGTCCGATTACTACCTTTTGCGTTCGACAGATGCTTTTTTTGGAATAGACTCCCAACGAGCCTTCCCATCCAAATAACAGGATGAATTTCTATGCCCAGTGCCTTGAGTAAATTTAACACCCCGAGCAAGCTCGCTAGCGCTGATATAATAACAACAATAATATGCATTTTTTTCTCACTCAAACTGTGAAATGAAAATAATTTTTGTATTGATTTCCGACCGCGCTGTGCAACGAGACCCGCTCGCCAAAACCCACCGCTTCTGATATTGCCATTAACTACATCGACTTCACGGTGGTTAAAAGAGGGGGATGCGTGACAATACGCTATCACGCAAATATTTTCGCAAGTCGCGCGACCGCGCTTTCTAATCGCGGCATACTCGTCGTATAAGCAAAACGAACATGCTCGTTCGCTAGATGTTTTCCGAAATCCATTCCTGGGGTAATCGCCAAGCCGTGATTCTCCAGTAAATCCACACAAAATTTCTGACTGTCTTGAGAAAAACCTTTGATACCTGCATAAAGGTAGAGCGCGCCAGCCGGCCGATGCGGAATATCAAACCCCAATTGCTGCAGCTCTTTGCACAAGAAATTGCGACGTGCCTCAAACTCATCGCGCCGTAAATCTAAAACGTGCCGAGTTTCGGCAGAAAAAGCCGCGAGCGCTCCAAATTGACTAAAAGTATTCATGGAAATGAACATATTTTGCGCCAGCTTTTCCAACTCCGATACGGCGGCCTCGGGCGCAACCAGCCAACCTAAACGCCAGCCAGTCATACCAAAATATTTTGAAAAACTGTTAATGACAAAAGCCTGATCGGTGATAGACAAAATCGATGGCGCGTCGGCACCATAGTTTAGGCCATGGTATATCTCATCGACGACTAAATGCCCGTTCTTCCGTTCGCATAACTGCCATAAGTCTGTTAATTCGCTTTTAGTGAGTATTTCACCCGTCGGATTTGCCGGCGACGCTACCATCGCACCAATCGTATTATCCCGCCAAAACTTTTCGGCATTATCGGCATGCAATTGAAATCGGTCTGCGGGCCCTACTGGCACCAACTGCCCCTCGCCTTCAACCAGCCTCAAAAAGTGGCGATTACACGGATACCCCGGGTCAGTCATCAGCATCCCATCGCCCGGATTCATTAATAGAGCGGCAATCAACAACAATGCACCCGAGGCACCGGGCGTGATCATAATCCGCCTCGGGTCAATATCCAAACCGTAATCATCGCGATAATACCGCGACAAAGCTTCCCGTAACTGTGGTATCCCTGCAGCCTGACTATAATGAGTATCACCTCTGCCTAAAGATATTTGAGCTGCCTTAACAATAGGGCCGGCTGTCGTGAAATCAGGCTCGCCAGCCGCCATATGAATAATGTCGCGCCCTTGCGCCTCAAGCTGTTTGGCTCTATCGAGAATCTCTACGACTCTGAACGGTTGGATGTCGTCTAGCCGCTTTGAATAGGGTCTGGTCACTAACGGTCCTTTTTTGCTCTTTTTGGAAAAGGCTTTATGTGATAAATGCCTTGCGGAATCGTAACTAGACGGTATTCTACCAGTAACTTCAAATATCACACATTAACAGTAGCGAAATTAAGGAAAACCTGCTATTTTCGGCGCCTTGATCTTGTCTGACAACCAGTTAGGGATACGACTATTGTCAAAACCAATACTAAGCGCCTGTCTGAATTAAATTGTAATCAAGCAAAACTGCGAAAAACCTGTTATTTTTAATGCTTTGCTGAACGGCTAAAATCGTTCCGGTTCTTAGATAAAATGTACTGTGACCTACCCAATAAACTAGCATTTACAAGTGAGATTTAGCAATGCCTACGAAAAAGCAAGCTCCGGCAAGCAATTTCAACAACTTCACACCCTACAAAGCTAAAAAGGGTGAAGAATACATGAACGAAAAACAGCTGAATCATTTTCGTGAAATACTCCTGCAATGGAAATCAGAGCTGATGGAAGAAGTGGATCGTACCGTTAGCCACATGAAGGACGATGCAGCCAACTTCCCGGATCCAGCCGATAGAGCCACCCAGGAAGAAGAGTTCAGCCTGGAACTTCGCACTAGAGACCGAGAGCGAAAGCTGATTAAGAAAATCGACTCAACCCTGAATTTGATCGATGCAGACGACTATGGCTTTTGTGACGCATGCGGTGTGGAGATTGGAATACAACGCCTAGAAGCACGCCCAACAGCAACACAGTGTATCGACTGTAAAACGTTGGATGAAATTAAGGAAAGACAGCAATTGGGATAGCGGCCGTTCTTTAAGCTTACACTTTGTGACCTGCATCACCTCCAGAAAACTGCGCGGAAGACCCATAGCTGAACAAGTTTACGGCCTTCCGGTTTTTTGACATAAACCAAGCTTATCCGATTTAAAACCAGTGGTTTGCTTTTCCGCTATCGGTAAAATGACAATTAAAAACCCAGACCAATGACGACCCAAAGCCCCGTTCGACCGAATTCTGATGATACTTGCCCCGACCTCACCGATGAACACTATATC
>JBLHNZ010000266.1:0-5906 GCA_047623245.1 Oceanicoccus sp.
ACGATAGGTTAGCTTTCCCTGCGCCGTAAGAGCCTGCTCCAACGCCACTGCCACCGTACTTTTACCGCTGCCTGACAAACCGGTAAACCAAAGAGTCGCCCCTTTTTGACCTAGCAAATTTTCTCTATCAGTGCGTGTAACCTCGCCCTCGTGCCAATGAACGTTTGTTGCTTTTTGTTCAGCCATGAAAAATCCTCATTTATATTTTGCCAATGTAAATAATTAAATGCTGGGTAAATGGGAACCACTAAAGCGATTCCGACACAGCGAAAGCTGTACGTTTTTTACACTACTCTTACTAAAATAGAAACGGATTGTACATGATTCGGACTAGACAGCCAAACGAGCCCAATTTCAGTCAACGAGTGGCAAGCCCGACTATTTGTTTCCAATCATGGGGTTTTGTTACTAATCACCGTTTTTCAAATCCGAACAAATAAATCAATTTTCCACCAGAAACTGAATCAGGCGTGCGCTAAGCATGACAAAAATAAGGATAATTATCACACGTGACAACTTGGATTGCTGTTCCGCATCGATAGGTTTTGCGTATCTCTCGGTGAGCATGACAACAACCGCAAGGACCACAAAAAGTATCAACAAAATTGTCAGTAAATTTCCCACTAGACTAAAACTCCTTTTCCGGCATCGCTCGTTATCACGCTAGCAGTTTCTTCTCGAACGCTCACATTGTCTTCCCTAGCTGCCAACAGCTCCCTAACTTTGGCGTACCAATTCGACGGATTTTCAATCTCACCGTCTTCCCGCAACAGAGGATATTCAAGACTATTTTTGAGACAAAATTGCGTGATTTTGGGGTGAGCCCACTCAAAAAATAGCTTTTCATATTGTTCATCAACCAGCCGTCTAGATTGATACAGACCCGCAAGCTCGCGCTGACGTTGTGCCTCACTGAGAATAATGCCACTAGCAACGGAGACATTAAAAGATTCGACCATACCTACCATCGGTATCGTGATATGGGCATCTGCCAATTCGCAAGCGCTCTGACTAACGCCATCTCTTTCTGCACCCAGTAGCACTGCTGTCGGCCGTGAGTAGTCAATATCTCTAAAATCTATCGCAGAGTCCGAAAAATGGGCTGCAACGATTTGAAAACCCCTTTTTTTCAGGGTGCTCACCGGACCGGAAATGTCGGCATAGCGAAGTACCTTCACCCACCGGTGACTCCCTAAAGCGGTACCGCGAAACAATCGATAGTCTTTATCTCCGATAACACAATGAATATCACCAATACCCACGGCGTCAGCGGTTCGAACTATTGCCGACAAATTTCGCCCTTTGTGAACGTAGTCCGTAATGACGGTCAAGTCTGGTTGACGTTTGTCGAGAATAGTTCGTATTCTTTCGATTCTATTCGGCGTCATGACTCATATTCTACTCTGATAATGGGTAGTCGCTGTTTAACTATACTTTCCGATATCTTACTATATCTGCGTTGTTGACCGGTATATAGTGCTATCAAAAATACCACACCACAAACGTCACACGATAGCCCGAACACAAATAGAAAGACCGATACTACAATGATACAACAGAGGCACTTTCGGTTTTTAACGGACAAACGCGCTAAGAGTCTCCTAATTCAGTAAATGGTCAGCCCCATGTTTATATTGTACGCGACAAGGATTTTACCATGCAAGAACTCCCAATTCCCGGCGTAGTGTTCACCTACATCAAAACCAATAATATTAAAATGCGCATTGCGCAAATGGGTGACACCGGCCCCTTAGTTGTCCTCGTTCACGGCTGGCCAGAGTCCTGGTATTCGTGGCGTCATCAAATTTCCAGCATAGCAAAAGCGGGCTATCGAGTTGTCATACCTGAAATGCGAGGCTACGGCAAAACCGATGCTCCTCAACAGGTAGAATCATATGATATTGTCAATCTCGCTGCGGATATGGTCGGATTGTTAGACGCGTTAGGAGACGAAAAAGCACATATTATAGGCCATGACTGGGGCGCAATCGTCGCAGCAAACACAGTATTACTGCACCCCGACCGATTCTCGAGCCTAGTTCTTATGAGTGTGCCATATAGCGGCCGGCCAGATCAGCTTCCTCTAACAACCATGAAAGAGAAATTCAAAGACAACTTCTTTTACATTATCTACCACAATGAACGCACAGGAGCGGCCGAAACAGAATACGACGCGGATCCATACGGCCTTCTCAGCAGACTTTACCTATCACCAGATTCTCCCCGCGAGCCTAAAACTATAACAGACCTACACTGGGAAGCAGGTGGTTGGATACCAAGACTTGGCGCGGCAAAAAGCCTGCCGAAATGGCTAAATCAAGAAGAACTCGATTATTACGTTGCGCAGTTCAAAGACTCCGGGTTTCGAGGTGGAATTAACTATTATAGAAATATTGATCGCAATTGGAAAATCACCGAACACCTCAGTAACGCCAAAATAGAAATTCCAACGCTATTTATCGCTGGAGAAAAAGACGTTGTTATTGGCGGGGCGAACGAAACCCGACTAACGACTATGATGAGACGTGCGATACCCGGCTTAAAAAAAGTAGTTGTCGTGCCGAAAATGGGTCACTGGATTCAACAAGAAGCTCCCGAAGAGACAAATACCGCGGTTCTCGAATTCTTAAGTCTTCTCAAACCTGAACAATAATGAAAAATGAGTATTCAGATCATTTTGCAATTGAATGTAAGCATAGCGTGGTCGGCAACAACCATCGATGACCTCTTGGAGACCTTTCTGAAAAATTGAAACTACCACGAAAATCTATTCAATTTTTTTATAAAAATAGGCAAAGGTCTACAAGCGGCTTGGCAGGAAGGCATCTATAGTTCGGATAACCGCTCCGCAAGCTTCTGTTGAGACGATGACTAGCTTACAAAAAATCATCTATAGACGGTACTTTTGTAGTTAATAGATGATTGAGTCGAATCGCTCTTTAGTTATCCCCCTGATGAGGCGTAATCCTATTTGTCGATTTGACGACTTATCATTACCGTAGCTAATTTCGTTCGTGCGATAAGTGATTTAAGTGACGTTTTCTCTCTGGAAGAATGAGCACCCTCCCCATCAACTCCCAAACTATCTAGTGTAGATAATCCAACACTTTGCATTATCGAACCATCTGTCCCACCCCCGGAAAACCGAGTACCGGTGATTTTCTCACCTAACACCTCTGACAATCCCATTGATTCGGAAATTAATTGATCGACCATTTTGTCGCGCACTTTCGCCGGACGATGTAATTTTGTCCACACTTCGATTTTTGGTAAGTCGGGGAAGTTAGTATTCACAAATGTCTTATCTGCCGATATTTGACTAATTTTGGACTGCAGCTCTTTACCAGACGCCGACGTCGGATATCGTAAGTCGATGTAAGCATCAGAGCAGCCAGGAACCGTATTTCTCTTTTCGCCACCACTCATAACACCGACATTAACGGTAACTTGTTGCTCGTAATTTGTGAGCTTTTCTATTGCAATAACTTTATGAGCTAGCTCCAGATTAGCTGAAACGCCGCGTTCGTGGGCCGCTCCCGCATGTGATTCGCGGCCAGTGATTTTCAGTCGAGCCTGCCCCAAGCCCTTGCGCGACCGTGTCATTTTATTATTATGCGACGACTCAAAAACAAGACCAACATCATGCTTTCGGGCTATATCCTCAATCAATCTACGAGACCCCAATGAGCCGATTTCTTCATCCGTATTGAGAAACACAGTGATATTTGCGTCTGCCAGCCTTCCCTCTGCATCGAGAGCCTTTAACGCATATAGCATAACCACTAACCCTCCCTTCATGTCTGCTACTCCAGGACCTCTAAGAGTTCCGTCGCCCTCTACTTGCAGTGTTTGAAATTTGTCGTGAGCAGGAAAGACTGTATCGAGATGACCATTAAGTAAAACCCGATTCTTCTTTTTACCCTTACGAGTCGCTTCCAAATGATCGGCGAATACGGTTTTGCCACCATTACAACTAAGCACGGGTAAAGGATCACTACTGTGCAATTGGGTAGCGAACCCCAAACCTTGCAGTTGTCTTTCTATTATCGAACGATACTGGTCAATACCCGCTATATTTTCAGTACCCGTATTCAACTCAACATGTTTTTCCAACTCATCTAACATCTCGCTTTGGCGACTATCGACCCAGGAAACCATACGTTTCTCTACGTCGTTAAGCTCAGCAGGAACACCTTGAATTTCTGCTGCAAACACTGAAGAAGCGACTGTAAAAGAAATAACAAGCAGAAACAGTCTATTTGTTTTCATTGAAGATACTCATCATTATTGAAACACCTATTTTATGAAATGCGAAACTGTTGTTGTATGTAATAATTCACTTTCTTCTGGTAACTTGAGTGAAAAAAAAGAACCAAAATCTATTCTAAATTCTAGCACGGCTATGTCGCAAACTTTCTTTCGGAATCCAGGAATATTTTCTTCCATTTTCCAGATTTGAACCGACGCATTAACATAACCGATTTTACAATATAATCTCCAATCAACGCAGCGAAAATCCAGTCTACCGACAGTTCTAGATAGGCAAATAGGGCGGCTAAGCCAACTCGTGCTCCGATCAAACCAGCCATCGTTGTGAAAAGAGGAAATCGCGTATCGCCCGCTCCCCGCAAACAACCGCCCAAAGTAAAGTCAATAGCCATTAATGGCTGTGCAAGAGCCATGATATAGATAAACATGACGGTGTGCTCCACAACAAGTTCGTCCTGAATAAGAAACGTTGCAATTTCTCTGGCAAAGAAGACAATTACGAGACTCAACAAAACCATGCTGCCAATGGCCATCCACGTTGCACGCCATCCCTGTCTTTCCGCACCATCTGGATCTGCCGCGCCCAGATGCTGTCCGACTAATGTTGCACCGGAAATGGAAAAACCGAATCCAACCACAAAAGATATTGACAGGATTTGAACTCCAATACCGTAAGCTGCGAAAGCTTCTGTGCCGTAATAGCCAACAATCCACAAGAATGCAACGAACCCCGCTTGAAAAACAAACTGCTCAACGCCGGCTGGATAACCGATGTGGACTAACTGCCTAACACGATTGCGAGTTAATGAACCGCGCCCACCAACACCCACTATTAGCTTTCTCCGATACCAAAGAAACAACAAAATCCCAGCACCCACAGTAAACGAAAGACCATTGGCAATTGCCGCGCCGGCGACGCCCATTTTGGGGAATCCGTGAACCCCATAAACAAGAAAATAGACTAAAAATACGTTGATAATATTAGTAATAACTCCCACCCATAGCGGCGTTTTCGTATCGCCTGCAGCACGCAGTGCCGTACCGATAACCATATTCACAGAGAACACAATATTAAACATACTCAAATATCGGATAAAGTCGGCAGCCTGTAGCGTAGTGCTTTCATCTAAGCCAAAGATACCCGCCACTTGCCGGGCAAACACAATGCAAGGCACCATCAACAAGATGGCAACGATATTTCCGATGAGTAAGGAGACGCTGGTCGCTTTGGCTGCTTCTTCATAATCCTTAGCTCCCCAAGCTCTTGCAACCATGGCCGTTGTTCCCACGGAAACTGCCATTAATATGGCTTGCAAGCCAAAGAATATACGATTCCCCGTTGTAACAGCCGCCACCGCTTCAGCTCCGAGAGAACCAACAATTTTGATACTAACGATACCAATGACCGAAAATAGCAGGTTACTAACAATTGCCGGCCACGCCAGCTGCCAAATTCCCAGTTGTGGTTTTTCCAATTCGATGTCTATGTTCGAACCTTTTTTTTCGGAACCAATAATTGCAGAGGTACTCATCAATCATCCTGACAACAGTGAAACCCTCTCCCGTATAAGCAATTCATCTTTTTTATTGTGTAGCTGATTTGCAGATTATCTAAGGGGCTTAAAAATAACAGTCGA
>JBLHNZ010000267.1:0-5874 GCA_047623245.1 Oceanicoccus sp.
ATTCATTTTTGTAAACTAAGAATTCGCGTTAGTAAAAACTCAATACGTACGTTTCAGGAGTGACATAAACGATAAAAACACACTTGCCATTTTCTCTAACAATAATTACATCACGTACGTTAGCCGTGAGATCACGATCGCTGCCCTACGATATGCAGAGCAGCTACTCTGTAGGCTTCTGCCATCGTTGGGAAATTAAAAATATTGTCGACAAACGCGTCAATATCCATATTGGACAACAATCCCATTTGTCCAATGTGAATTAATTCCGTTGCGCCTTCCCCGATAATTTGCACACCTAACAATTTCTTCCCTTGAGGATCCGCAATCAAACGCAGTAATCCGTCTTGAACCCCCGAGATTTGTCCACGCGCAATTTCATCGAATCTAGCGACACCAACAATGGGATTGCCGTAATCTTCCACCGCCTGCGATTCACTTATTCCCACCGTTGACAACTCGGGAATGGCGTAGATACCACCTGGGATCGTATTGGTCATTTCGCTCATGTCCAAACCAAGAGCCGCACAACTGGCACGGCGCCCCTGCTCCATCGATACGGAAGCCAGCGAGGGGGGCCCGACCACATCGCCTGCGGCATAGATATTATCGACAACGGTTTTGAAAAAGCGGTCTACCGGGATAATACCTGACTCGTTAAGTGATACACCCGCATTTTCGATATTAAGGCCTCTTATATTCGCGACGCGCCCTGCCGCCGCGAGCAGTTTTTCGCTGACAAATTCGCGACCGTCTTCTAGCTCGGTCACAACTTTAGACACCCCATCCCAATAGACCCGTTTCACCACTGCATTGGGAATAAATTGTGCATCTTCCGATTCGAATGCGTGAACAAATCGGTCGGTTAGGGCAGCATCGAGAAATCCCAAGGGACGTGGGTATCGATCTATCATCGTGACTTTTACGCCCAGACTCGCGAATATGGAAGCATATTCAGAGGCTATAACACCGCCCCCTAACACAGTGAGAGTTTGAGGTAGGTATATCATCGACAAAATCGAATCGCTGTCGTAAACATGCTCGTGATCGACGTCAATGTTGTCGAGCTGACGGGGCACAGAGCCTGTAGCTATCACAAAATAATCGGCGCTTAAGCGCTGTGTTTTTCCACCGGGCATCAACAAATTGATGGTCGTTGCATCGACAAAGCTTGCTCGTCCACGAATCCACTCAATATTATTGCGGCCTATTTGCTTCTGAATATATTCGTCGTGCGCGCTTATAACACTGTGCATATTGTCAATCAGCGCTGCCATTTCCATATCAGTACGCAAAGAAAACGAAAACAATTCTGCATGGCGACGAAGGTTGGATATTCGCAAGGCATTCTCGCGTAAGGTTTTGCTCGGAATGGTACCCCAATGCACACAGGCGCCTCCCAAGACTTTATCAACTTCAACCATCGCTACTTTTTTTTGTTCCTTCGCTGCTTGCACTGCGGCCTTTTGCCCGGCAGGGCCACTGCCTATTACGATGATATCGTAATGGTTGGTGTCACTCATAAAGCCAGTGCTCCAATGGTATCGTGCACAGAACCTGCTTTATCTAACAATTTAAGTACATCATCGCTATACAAATTATTTTCAATAACGTATGGGTTGGCGCTCAATATTTCCGCATCGTAATTTCGATCAGAAAGCGTTGTGTGTGAAAATACTCTCGCAGCTTTAATGGCATCCACAATGTCTTGTGAGCCTTCTGCAGGCTTGTCGGTCTCGATCCCGTTAATGACATGCGATACCGCAATGGGTAGATGCCAATGCACCGCAAGATTATTACCAACGACTGTTTGATATTTATCCATCAACACATTGAGCGTTTCGATATCGACAACAATAGCGTTCTTCTCCGAAATCTCTAGAACGGCCTGCAGCACCACGGGGCGGCCGATCTGAAACAATAATCCACACAAAAACGTAGACTCAACGTTACGCCTGCCTTGACGGGCAATTTCTTTTCCCCAAACAGCTATTGCAATAGACGATTCCCATATCTGCTTAACAAGCAATTCAAACCCTTTAGTCTGAAACATTTTCGGCCCCATTGTCGCGGCCATCGCGATCTCCGCGATGTTGCTCATTCCAAGGCGGGCTATCGCTTGTTGCAAAGACGTCATTTTTGCATTGGGGCTGTAAGCAGCTGAATTAGCAATTCTCATCACGTGGCCGGCCAGTGCTGGATCGCCTTGAATGAGCTGACTTAAAGCTGCAGCGTCAGAGTCTTGATCATTGACCAGTGACATCACCTGCTGAGTCACTTTGGAAAGCATAGGTAGGGACAAGGTATTGGTGCTAATGCCCTTCTCTAATTCTTGGCACAAAAAATCGAAAACTGCTTGTTCCATTCCAAATCTCACTATGCGCGTTATCGGATAACTCTATCAAATTGTTATTATTGGATTATAGTACTATCAACCAACGATATAATCTCCTTTGTTGCTAAGTTAAACAATACGTGCATTATGAAATGCTTGATCAACCGGCACGACTAAACGCACTATCGTTCTAAACGGTGCAATATCTAGCCTACGAACACACATTCTCAGCGATTCTGACAAAATTTCGCTTGAGTATCACAATAGTCACGGTGTTTTTGCACCCAACAATGAGATGTCATTTTGGCACCACTAGAGCTTTTGTATCAGGACGATCACCTCGTGATCATTAACAAACCGAGCGGACTACTGGTACACAGAAGTCCGATAGATCCCCACGAGACTAGATTCGCGTTGCAGCTGTTAAGAGATCAGCTGGGAAAGTATGTCTACCCTGTTCACCGTCTAGACAAACCGACGTCCGGTGCATTGATTTTTGCTCTGTCTCGCGAAGTTGCAAAAAAGTTATCCGATAGTTTCGCCCGCCAGGAAATCAGCAAGACCTATGTTGCCATCGTAAGAGGATACGCCCCGGAACAAGCCACAGTTAACCACCCTCTTACTGAGAAATTTGACAAATTGAGTGACAAGAAATCGAACAAAGCTAAATCGGCGCAGGAAGCGCTAACTCACGTGAGAAGGTTGGCGACCGTCGAATTACCCTATTGTGTAGACAGGTATCCGCAAAGCCGCTATTCATTGGTTGTCGCGCAACCTGTTTCCGGAAGAAAACACCAAATCCGCAGACATCTTAAACACATCGGCCACCCTATAATAGGTGACGCAAAACATGGCAAGGGCATTCATAACAGGTTTTTTCAAAGTCAGTTTGACTGTCACAGATTACTACTGGCATGTATAAAGCTTGAGTTCGACCATCCTCTAAGTGGTGAGCAGCATAGATTCAGTAGTCAGTTTCCAGAACGGATTTGTGTTAAGGCGAATTTGGATGGGTGTTTCAAGGATTTAACTGATGATTTTGAATGGGCGGGCGAGATTAACGACGCAACGAACACGAATAGTTTCGGTTCAGGTAAGCTAGTACAATCGACCCTATAAGCAGTATTAACGACAAGTAATTGCGACCCGCAGTTATGAATATAGCTACACTCAGTTCTTGCTAGTCAATATCGTGCTTACAAACAAAGCACGATGCGCGACAAAAATTAAATCGCGCGATCTAGCCCAGCAACGTTCGCTCTATTCTGCGTCACCGTCACCTTCTGCTTCTTCATCCGCCAGAGGCAACCGCACGTTGCGGCTAGGCATAACCGTAGATATCGCGTGTTTGTAAACCACTTGCGTATTCACGTTCTTAAGCAAGATGACAAACTGGTCAAAGCTCTCGATAGTACCTTGTAGTTTTATCCCATTCACCATAAATATAGCGACGGGTATTTTCTCTTTTCTCAGTGCGTTAAGGTAGGCGTCCTGGAGAGTAGGTCCTTTTTTCATAATCTGCATCTTTCTTCTTGTTGATCAATATATTGGTATTGTAGACATTTCCGTTAAACTTTCCCAGTAGAACATGAAAATCAATTAATTTGACGTGAACTTTCAAAAAAGCTAGGGTCTCTAATTCGCATTAGCCTCGGGTTTTGTTCGTAAAACTACTCTGATATGCTTTGTTTTCTGCTTTAGTTAACAACGAAAAGAATGCCAGCGTAATGCGAGTTACCCACCCCGAAAAATCTCGGCTATACAAGCCTATAACTAATTGTTGGAGCTCTAGTATTAAACCTGTAAATCGTCCAATAATATTTGCTTTTCCCGACATTGCCCCAATAAATATGAATTAACACTGTTTTGTTCGCAAGACATCAATGTCTGCAACCTTAAAGCGTCCGTAAGTTTAAATACAAAAACCTTAAATGACTATAACAAGAGATAAAAATCATGCGTGATTACAAGCAGTTCTATATCAATGGTGAATGGGTAAATCCCGCCGAGAGCAACACTCTGGATGTCATAAATCCAGCCTCTGAAGAAGTTTGTGCGCAAATATCGATTGGCTCTAGTGCCGATGTCGATGTAGCGGCTGCCGCTGCTAAAGAAGCCTTCAAAACCTTTGGAAAAAGCACACGAGAAGAAAGAATAGCGCTGCTGGAAGCCATTCTTGTAGCCTATCAAAATCACTGGGCTGATTTAGCCGCCGCCATTACCGAGGAAATGGGCGCACCCAATCAGTTGTCGGCAACAGCACAAGTCGGATCTGGCTTCGGTCATTTTAAAACTGCCCTAGAAATTCTAAAAAACTACTCATTCGAAGAAACAATGGGAAACAGTCAAGTTGTTAAAGAGCCTATCGGCGTGTGCGGTTTAATTACTCCGTGGAATTGGCCGCTTAACCAAATTGCCTGTAAAGTCGCACCCGCGTTGGCCACTGGCTGTACAATGATACTAAAACCCTCCGAAGTCGCTCCGCTTTCTGCCTACATTTTTAGTAAAATACTAGACGAAGCAGGCGTTCCAGCAGGTGTTTATAATTTGATAAACGGTGATGGCCCAGGCGTTGGTACGGCTCTTTCTTCACATCCTGCTATCGACATGATGTCCTTTACCGGGTCAACTCGCGCTGGAATTCTAGTTGCACAAAACGCAGCCCCTACAGTCAAGCGTGTAACACAGGAACTGGGTGGAAAGTCCGCAAACATTATGCTCGACGATGTCGATGTTGCCGCGGCAACTGCTCGCAGCGTGATGACCATGTTCATGAATACCGGACAATCTTGCAACGCACCTTCTCGCTTATTAGTTCCGGCTGGTAAAATGCAAGAAGTCTCGGCAGTCGCCGCGAAGATTGCAGAGTCTGTGGTTGTCGGCGACCCCAGCGCAGAAGGCACCACCATGGGTCCTGTTGTAAGCGAAGTGCAGTACAACAAGATTCAAGGTTTGATACAAAAAGGTATCGATGAAGGCGCTACCTTAGTGTGCGGCGGCACAGGTAAGCCCAATGGCCTGAATAGTGGGTATTTTGTTAAGCCCACTATATTTGCCGACGTCAATAACTCCATGACCATCGCTCGTGAAGAAATTTTTGGTCCAGTGTTAACTATTCTTCCCTACGATACGGTTGATGAGGCGATCGAGATTGCGAATGATACGCCTTACGGATTAGCCGGATATATTCAAGGTGATGATCCAGAGCAAGTTAATTATGTTGCGAGACGAATTCGGGCAGGCAACATCAACATCAACGGTAAATCTGGCGATCAAAGTTCTCCTTTTGGTGGTTTTAAACAGTCTGGGAACGGCCGTGAATGGGGCGAGCACGGGTTTAGTGACTATCTTGAGGTGAAGGCAATTTCAGGCTTGAGTTAATTGGCCACTGGTCTCTCAGCAGTGATTAGACCACGACCAACGACTGTGAACACAGTGTCGCAATCTCATCGAGGCAAAGTACCAAGCTAAGTACAGATTGCCGCGCTAACGCTCGCAAAGACAAATAAACAAATAGACAACAGCCCGTCATTGCGAAC
>JBLHNZ010000268.1:0-5873 GCA_047623245.1 Oceanicoccus sp.
ACAGTTACAGTTTTGTATAAAAGGAGACCGCTAGCTTACTTGGTAATCACGTATTTTGGCTGTTTAGTGCAATGACTCATAATGCTTGATGTGCAGATATTTCATTTTTGATGGTAGCCTTTTGTTTCAGGTACATCTTTAGAAAATGGCAGTGATATTCTACACTTTGACATTGCTGAGGCAGCTGATATATTTTATTCGTTATGCAGAGAAATCGAGGTTGAGCTATAACAGTCTTATGATCCTGACCGAGAAATTGGAGCAAAGTGAGGCTTGGCAGTAACGGGGCTATACGGAGCTGAAACATCAAATTGAACGAGATACAGATAAGCTATTTCACCAAGCGTTAGATCATTTAATTGAGCCGTACCTCAAAGAGGGGGAGCTAACCAAGGCACTTGCTTTAGTGGAGGTTAATCAGATAAGACAGAATTGCTTGCGTGATGTGTTGGAGCATCTAAGGGGTAAACCAGCTAAAGCTTTACCCTTATACGCGCGAATAGTTAGAGCACAGTTTGAAACAGCCCAGGCCAAAGACTATCACGAAGTCTTTAATACACTAAAGTCTTACCAGGAAATACTCACGGCAAAAAACATGTTCAGGATTTTAGTCAATTACTGTCTGAAATAAGGCGCGAGCATAAAGCCAAATGAAAACTTATGGCTTATTGGGATAAGGCCTTTGCAGATAGTAGCGAGGCTTAGCAATGGTAAATTGGAGGCAAAGTCATCACTGATTGCTGTATATACAGTTGTTACTTTCCCCAACGTCCATGGTTTCTAAATCTCCCTCCCAAAAGCCCAGTCGATCTTATTACTGGCTATGTTTGTTCGTTGTCTTCGTATAGACTCGCCGTATTTTTTTGTTGGTTAAATATGTTCAAATAACATGTATTGACTAGCAACACCTGATTATCCCTTTCTAAGATGGCCCCAAAAATGAATGATAAAACGATAGCAACGCACGACGGCAATTTTCATGCAGATGATGTTTTCAGTGTCGCTGCATTTATGAGCATATTTCCTTCTTTTACGCTTGTTCGCACACGTGATTTAGAGCTTATCGCTAAGGCAGATATTGTGATTGATGTAGGCGGTGAATATGACGCGGCTACTGATCGTTTTGATCATCACCAACGTGGTGGTGCAGGTGGGCGCGAAAATGGTATTCCCTTTTCCTCGTTTGGTTTGATTTGGCAAAAATATGGCTTAGCGATATGCCAAGGTAACCAGGACGTAGCCAATGCTGTTGATGCTGGTTTGGTATCAACGATTGATGCTATCGATTGTGGTCATGCGGAAGGTGCTTCTAGCGGTATTAGCCTTAGCCATACTATTTCAATGTTTAACCCCACTTGGCAAGAAGAGAGTCATTTTGATACTTGCTTTGATGAGGCGGTTGATTTTGCAGCACGCGTTTTAACGCGGTTCATTGCATCAGCTAGCGGTGGCATTAGCGCGAAAGATATTGTGGCGGCAGCGATTGAAAATGCAGAAGATCCAAGGGTGATTGTTTTAGAAAAATACACCCCGTGGAAAAGAACGGTTCACGCCTTATCTAAAGAGGCTTTATATATGATTTACCCCTCTCAGTCTGGCCAATGGAGAATACAAGCCGTACCTGTTGAGCCGGGTTCATTCGAAGACAAAAAATCACTGCCTAGACCGTGGGCCGGCTTAGCCGGTAAAGTGCTACAAGACGTGACCGGTATTGATGATGCCATGTTTTGCCACAATGGCTTATTCATTGCGGGTTCAGAGTCATTTGAAAGCACGATGAAAATGGCATCTATTGCTCTAGAGAATAGCAATTAAAGGGGGCTGAGAAGTTATTTTTTAATCATCGGTTACTTGTTAATGGCGTCTCGTGGTCATATTATTCGGTCATAGCCATGGTTTACAAGGTGGAGGGCCCCAATACGGTCAGCACGATATTACTGAACATCCCGGTCGGATACAACGCCGTGTATGACACGCTCTTTAAGGCTATTGGACACGACGCAGGGGGGCATCTGAATATGTCTGGGCAGTTTAGACCACAGTCCCTAGCGTGCCTGAACCTCCAACTATAGGGCTATTTGCAGCAGGACTCGTTGGTATCGGATTCATTCGTAGACGTCGCTCTTAAACCCCTGTAATCCTGCTACAGCCCACAGCTGCCAACGGTTTATATAGCAATCCAGAACAAAGGCCATTTCTTCGGAAGTGGCCTTTGTTTGTTTCTGCTGCTAATAAAGGTGATGCCAATGTAAAACGTGTTTCTCGACCGTCTTCTTTACTACGGTCAATTGACTTCTGTTGAAGTGGTAACCCAAGAAGTCAAAGCCATTTTCAATCTTACCGATGTACGTCTTGTTAGGGTGCTTCTCTACT
Source organism: Oceanicoccus sp. (assembly GCA_047623245.1). Classification (GTDB taxonomy): domain Bacteria; phylum Pseudomonadota; class Gammaproteobacteria; order Pseudomonadales; family Dasaniaceae; genus Oceanicoccus. Next base: position 2,374 of record JBLHNZ010000268.1, read on the forward strand.
TTCAGTCTGTCTAATAGCAGTTTTTGGATTTATAATAGCTAGCGTCGTACTTCATTTCGAAAAACGGCTACCACTAGCCTGCCACGTAGAGTCTGTTAGCGCTTGAATGGGGCGTTTGTTTTTCTTATACTCGGACCCGCCACCGATTTATAAACTCCGCGACGAATCCCTTCAAACTCAAAAATTCCGGGTTCAGAATCTTCGTAATTCTCAATGATTGAAACGTTGGCAGAACTTCCTGAAACCCACTTTGACATACTAGCAATCGCTCAATGATGACAGTCTATAGCTTACCAATAAAAGGTGTATGACTCACGAGAAACAAAATTCTCGACGTCTTATGTAACATAAAGGTAATAGTCGGAAATACTCCTGTACCCACTGCCACCGAATCCGTAAGCCATGACGACAACCATAAAAAGCGTTCAGTAGGTCAAACATGTGTGCCGTTTTCCCAAAACTCACTAAGCTTTGAGTCCAGCATCGCCTGCTGAATGACCTGTAAAGTTGACCAGTGAGGAGGAAATAGTCTTTTGTACCGCTGTTGGGCAAACCGATCATCGACAAGACAAATTATTCCCCGGTCATTTTCTCCTCTAATCACACGACCAGCGGTCTGTAAAACACGGTTCATACCAGGGTATTGATAGGCGTACTCAAATCCTTTTTGACCGCCATCTCCTCCAAAGTGGTCCTTGACTATGTCACGTTCAATACCCATCTGAGGCAATCCGACACCCACTATTACCACTCCTTCGAGGCGTCGCCCTTTTAGATCAATGCCCTCACCAAAAATGCCTCCCATAACAGCAAAACCTACCAACACCTCTTTATTTGAAAGTCCAAACCGCCCTATAAAATCATGACGTTCCTCTTCATTCATGCCTTTGGTTTGGCCTATCGTTTCAATAAACGGATGTGCCTCAATAAAGTATTGCTGTACCTTTTCCATATATAGGTAAGATGGAAAATAGACTAAATAATTTCCAGAGTGGCTTGTTATCATAGAATTGATAACATCGACAATCCTATGATAACTGCCGCTACGTTGATGATAATTCGTTGCAATATCACGAATCACAAACAGCCCTAGGTTTTCTGTCGGGAACGGCGAAGGTAAATCGATAAACCGACTATCGCTGTTGTCCCCTAAGAGGCTCTTGTAATACTCGATGGGACTCAATGTCGCAGAAAAAAATACTGATGATCGCCCTCGCTCCAGCGCTTTTTCTAATAATTGCGAAGGGTCAACACAGTAAAGCTTAACAGAAAAATTATTTTTTCCGGAACGTTTGATAAGACATACAAATCTATTATCAAAAAACTCGGCAGTACGACCCACTCGCAATGCGTCAAAATAGAGATCTAACAACCCTACATAGTTTCCGTTCGACCGAGGATTTTCAGCAAGCCAAGTCTGCGTTATTTCGCAAAAAGAACGGAGAGAAACTAATAAAGTTGAAGGTAATTCTATATCGACAGCGTGTTGATTCTTTTCCAGTGACTGTAGGTGTACCTTTTGCAGCTTCAAAAAAGCTCTGTTAACTGATTCTAATGCGCGTACAACTGCAATAGAGCCAGGCTCTTTGCCTTTACCGATTTTTCTTTTCAGAGTCAGAAAACGCTGTTTCTCTATTTCGGCTGAAAACATATCTCGCCCACGGTCAACAAGATTGTGAGCCTCGTCAATTAGAAAACAAAAATCTTCGACAGGATCATCAAAAAAACGTCTGAGATAAACTGTTGGGTCAAATACATAATTATAATCGCAAATAATACAGTCTGCCCATGACGACAAATCTAGAGATAATTCGAAAGGACACATCTGCTGCTCTCTGGCAATAATTTCGATTTCTTTCCTGGAAAACGCATCGCGCTCGACTAACGCATTTTCTAGAACGCTATCCAATTTGTCGAAATATCCTACTGCAAATTCGCAGTGTTCTGGATCGCAGGGTGATCCAGGATTAAAACAAATTTTGTCCTTTGCTGTGAGTGTAACCGACTTAAGCTTCATTCCCGCCGCCGACAAATCCGACAGCGAAGCTTCCGCTACGCTACGACCCACTGTTTTTGCTGTGAGAAAGAACATTTTTTCATGGTACCCTAAGCCCATGGCCTTAATGGCAGGGAACAAACTACCGACCGTTTTCCCAATACCCGTAGGAGCCTGTAGAAATAATGACTGCCCTGCAACCATTGCTCGGTAGGCATTAACCGAAAAAGTACGCTGTCCTTCCCTAAAATCGCCGTAAGGGAATACTAAGTCGTTTATATGAGCATTTCTCTCTTTCCTCCAAAGCTGAATTTTCTCCATCCAACGTAGATAACGTGACGCAATATTCTCGAAAAAAAATTTCAATTCCTCTGTATCAAAATGTTGTCTGAATTCTCTCACATCGTTGGTATCGAGATCGAAGTAACTCAATTGCAAGTCAATATTTGCCAAGTTTTTCTCTGCGGCATACAGCCATCCATAAACTTTCACCTGGCACCAATGCATGTTCTGGACACTGACGGGTAATTCATCCACATCAATTCTTAAGGTCTTAATTTCATCAACGATCACAACATCAGACTCGACGAAGACGCCGTCCATCCGCCCACTAACCTCCAATGATAACTCTTTCCATTGATATTGACCTTGAACAGTCACCTCAGCTTGGTAATTGCCAGATCGCGACTTCTGCAACTTTTGATGCCCGCGGATACCCTCGACCGCACTACTTCGGCTGCTAAAGCGAAAATTTATATCGCCAGAACGCGCAGTAACCGCTAGTAAATTGTTGACCGATATTTTAAATGTTTCTTTGTGCAGTAAACTACTATCGGCGGCGCTCGCCTTTGGAGTATCCACATTTTGAATTTTGGTTGAGATGTAATCCTGACTTTTATTCTGATTAATAATTTTTTCCATTATGTTAACCATTCAACTCGAACAAGGCTAAAAGGGATATTGTTACTCGAAAACGCCTTAATCCATCGCTTCTGATTGAGCTGCAATTTGTCACCCGGACCCTTTACCTCAACCATTTCATAATTTCTATCGTTGGGAGATCCACAGCCACATTCACTGGGAAAATTGATCAAATCCGGAAATCCAGAACAATTGCTTCGCAAATCAAATAACATTCGCAAGAACATTGAGATTAGATCTCTATCAGGTATGCGGGTAATCGCAAGATCCAACAATTCAGACGTTAATAATTCCCAGCGCACAAAGTAATTGGTAATACCCTTCTTTTCAGCAAAAATCGAATACACTCTTCTCTCTATTTCGCCCGGCAATTCGAGCTCTTGCAAGCGCGCACTAATCGCTTCGTCTCTGGATAGACGAAAGGAAGATGAAAACAAATCTAAAGGCCCACGCTGAAAGGGATTAACGAATGCGCCTTGAAGCGGTATGAAAATAATGTCCCAAAAACACAAACCAAACAAACTGGGCACCAATCCATTTTCTACATAAAAACATTGATCCCCTTTTTTTTCAAACCACAATC
>JBLHNZ010000269.1:0-5828 GCA_047623245.1 Oceanicoccus sp.
ACCTTAGAGTAATGACTAGGGTCAAGAGGTTATTGTAAATTAATCGACTCAGTTTGGTTTGGTTTGTCTCTATTTTCGTACCAACGACAAAAATGTTGAAAGAAGAGAGGTGGATTCGCACTGGCAAAGGCCTGAAATCAGCGCGCTGCCAAATAGCTAATCTGGGAGAGAATAACTTTAAGGGAAAATTTGTGCCATTTTTTCTTGAAGTTGCTGGGGAGAAAACGGTTTAACAATGTACGCATTGACACCCGACTGAGCTTCTTTAACAACGATACTCTTTTCTGTTTCTGCGGTAACCATCAATACAGAGATATGTTGCAGTAGTTCTTCGCTTCTGATATTTTCAAGCAGTTGTTGGCCATTCATCTTTAGCATGTTCCAGTCGGAAATGACAAAATCAAACTTGCTATCACGCAACATGGTAAGTGCTTGAACACCATCGGTTGCTTGTTCAGTATCACTGTATCCAATGTTATCCAAAATATGGCAAATGACACTACGCATTGATGGCATGTCGTCGACCACAAGAATTTTCATGATATGTGATTTCCCTTAGTGATTGCAAAAGGTCTGAAAAGAATCTGCTGAATCCTGACGAATAATCAGGCGTGTAACGCAAAAAAATACTTTTTCTTACGCTCACTTATACTGAGTACTAGTTCGATGCAACTTGGTGATTTCGTTTGCTTTATTTGGGTCGCTGGCGACTCATCAACGTTTAAATTCTTCTGCTTCTACTAGCTTATATTGCTATAAACCTGATTTTTTTGTCACAGACTTCAATGGGTCACTGACGAAAGCTCATTGTTTGGGCACATGAAAGTAAAGTTTAGCGTACGGTCGATGAGCCCAAATGAACAGATGATGCCGGCAATATCGAAGCGGTGTTCGTGGCGAAAATTATGGTCGCATCAAATATCGAACTCAGAACCACGCATCGATTTTGAATCGATCGTCATCATCGAAAAATCGAATATCGTGCCACTAATAGCTCCAGCTCGCTTAAGGATGTCGACACAAAAACTCTTTTATTCGTGTTACCACTGTTTCGTGCCGGTCATGATAAGTCCAGTGGCTCGCATTTTCGATCAGCACAATTTCGCTGTTGTCGAAATATTTCTGCGTATCGTCTTGACCAATACGGTGGGGCAATCCGTTGTCGGCATTTATTATCTGTACCGGGCAATCGATTCTTTGCCACAGCTCAATCATTTCTTTGGTGTCAAAACTATCTGGGGAAAAGTGATGAGTATAATTATCATATTTCCAGCTATAACTGCCGTCTTCGTTTTGAATCGATCCGTGGGTCGTTAAGTGCAGCGCTTGTCCTTCGCTTAGCTGCGGGTTGGCTCGCAGCATCCTCCGGTGAGCTTCGTCAAGACTTTGGTATCGTTTTGGCAGCCGGCCGGACAACGCGTGGGTGGTCTCAATCCAATTGCGGGCACGTTCGTGTACGGGAATCTGTGCCTGTAATTCGCGCCACAGACCTATCCCTTCTATCAACACTAGCTTCGAAATTAATTCAGGGTAAATGCCGGCAAACAAAGCGGCAATCGCTCCGCCCATACTATGTCCTACCAAAACGACAGGGGACAGATTGGCATGTTTTATAAGCTGATGCAGATCATAAATATAATCCAGATAATGATAGCCGGAACCTTGCAGCCATTGTGAATCGCCATGACCACGAAGATCGGGAGCGATGATGTGATAATCGTCAGCCAATTCAGTTGCAAGGGCGTCCCAGGTTCGGCAATGGTCTTGAATTCCGTGCACGAATAGTAGTGTAGGAGCACTTTCGTTCCCCCAGTCAAGGTAATGTAAACGTAACCGTTGTGAATAAAAGGCGTGCGAGGCTGGCGACATGCTCATAAATATTTGCACCGTATAATCCAGGGCAATACCCTAGCGATAGTAAGGAAATTTCATACTTGATAATCGGTGAGAATAAACGCCTCGGTGGTTTCAGGCAAGAAGCAATTCGAAGGCTGAAATTAGTTACTGTATTTACGCGAAGCATTTTGAACTGGTAAAACCGATTTTTGACGTGACCCGTACCATAAAAAACACAGGGTTTCGGTCTAGCTCATAATTGATCAAGCAGAAATGGGACCACGGATATTTTTGGTACGCCTTGCTTGATAGGAAAAAGCCTTTAACGCTAGTAAGTACTGCCCGTTTCAGACAATTATCAAATTCTCTAATTTTTTTTGGCTGGCGAGCTGCTACAGGATAATCAGGCAGTCAAATTCTGAATGGGATATACTTCCCCGCTCGGAAAAATCACTAAGGGCTATTTAGTAATGAAATTTATTTTGTCAACAACGCTGCTGGTACTGCTGAATTTCAGCGCTCACCCGCTGGTTGCAGAAACCATCAATATAGGTCGTTCCGACGTCCGTATGTTGGTGCCAGATGATTACACAGGTGATAAAGAAGTTCCGTTAGTCCTACTACTTCACGGCTACCGTGCCAGCGGAATGATGCAGGAATTCTATATGCGGTTCGGTAGTCTTGTTAATGAATATCAGTTCCTCTACTTGATCCCCGATGGTACGGTCGAGAATTCGCAGGAGAAAAACCGGTTCTGGAACGCCACCAAGGCTTGTTGTAATAGTTATGGCAGTACGGTTGACGATTCAAACTATTTGCATGATTTGATTGAAGCGGTTAAATCGCAATATGCAGTCGACAACAATCGCGTTTTCCTTATCGGTCATTCCAATGGTGGTTTTATGTCTCACCGCATGGCCTATGACCATCCTGATACAGTTGCCGCGATTGCCAGTCTTGCTGGTGCCTCTATGTTAGAGATGAGTAATCCTACGCCTAAAAAACCGGTAAATATTTTGCAAATTCACGGAACCGATGATGATACTGTAAAATACGAAGGAGGAAAGTTTTCGGCCGGTATCCCTTATCCCAGTGCCATAGAATCAATGGAAAAGTGGATAGTTCACAATGGTGCAGATTTGGACAAGAGGCAATTGAAAAAAAATATCGATCTGGAAGCAAGCATCGATGGAGATGAAACGACTGTTACACAATTTGACAAACACGGTAATATTGAGCTGTGGAGTATTGAAAACGGCGGTCACGTGCCGAAGCTGTCTATCAGTTTTACTCGTCAGGTTATCGAGTGGCTGTTTGATCACCCAAAAATATGATGGCGGCGTAGAGTAACTGTCGACTTGCGCCCGTGCATAATTGGTTATTGCTGATTATGGCATCGTAAGCGTGAATTACTGATCGACACTGAATAGAAGTGGTTAATGACTGCAACAAGCTTTTCGCGAACACGGCGCCATTGAATGTAGTCTACGGGGTTTTCCAACGAAGCGATAACTCGTGAAGCGAACAAGTACAAAAAGTTACGTCGACGAATTTTTGCTGTGTCTCCTTGCCAAAATTATTCATGCCAGAGATCAACGCCGATGAAGCCGGCGTCACAGGTGAATCAAATGACGACTTTCTTCGGCAAAACCCGCTCCGACTTCAGCGTAGTAGTTAAATACAACGTCAGCGCCCAATTCGATTAACTCTTTGCGTTCATCTTCATAGCGAGCGATGGCGGCTATACGCCCAGCGTACTCCGTATGTTGCAGTTGATAGAGAATATTTTTCATTTCTTTGGCAGAAGGAATGGCGAGCATAATCAGTTTCACATCCTTCAGGTAGATATGCTCCCAAAACTCAATGTCATCGGCATCTCCGAAAACGACATTTTTGCCTTTTTCCTTAAATTTACTAGCTCTTTCCTGATCGGCGTCAACGCCCCACACTTTGGTGCCGAGTTCTGGCTCAAGGTCATCATAAGCGCCGCATCCGACACGCCCCATGCCAACGATAATGACTTCTGCCCCAATAGGTTGCTCAAAAACATATAGGCGCGAGACAGCTTCACGTTGAAAACGGGTAATGAATGGTCTGTGTGAGCCAAATATGGTGTGCGCATATTTGTACAACAATGTGTTGATGACAAAAGACATTGAAATAGCTAAAGCGACAATGACCAAAATTTGCTGCGGTAGCCAGCTTTGCGCAACGCTTAAGCTAATGACAATGAGGCCAAACTCACTGTAATTACTCAGTAACAATGACGATAGAAAAGACGTTCTTGCTCTGAACGATGAAACCGAGAAAACCATATAAAAGAGCAAAAATTTGATGGGCAGTAACACCAGGAGTACACAGGCGACATACCACATTTCAAATGTGGGTAAGGCTGTAAATCCTATTGATAGAAAGAAACCAATCAAAAATAAGTCTTTAAAGCTCATTAACGATTTATACATTTCGTTCGACTTGGGTAAACCGGCAGCAAGCATGCCAACCAGTAATGCACCAAGGTCTCCCTTCAAATCAACCCATTCGAAAAGTTCCGCTCCACCTAGTGCCAGCAAAAACCCTAAAAGTGGTATTAATTCACCGTGTCCGCTCGAATTGAACAGTCTGCTCAAGAGCGGTCTCACGAAAACCAACGCGACAAGAGCTATAGCCCACATACTGGGTGATTTGCCAATAGCAAAGGCAAGAAATACAACGGCGGCAATGTCTTGAAGAATGAGAACGCTGATAGACAGGTCGCTGTGCCGAGTTTTTAGCTCCGAACTATCTTCAATGACCTTAAAGACACACACTGTACTGCTAAAGCTTAGAGCAAAAGCTATGATAGCCGACTGCTCGAGACTAAAATCCAGATAGCTTAATGTAGATATTGACGCCACAAACATGAGCCCGCCAATAAGCAGCAGGGTCCAAATACTCATGTAGCTTATAGTTGACCCCCAGATGGGAATACGCAATAAGTCTTTAATATTCACTTTTAGGCCAATGGTAAAAAGCATCAAGGTAATGCCCAGGTCGGCAAAGTCATCCAGGTTGGCAGCGGGTTCAACACCGAACGCATGTAAAATAAACCCGGCAGAGAGATAGCCAACCAAGGGTGGGAGTCCAATCTGCTTGGCAATAAAGCCAAAAAGAAAGGCAACCAAAATCCAAATAAAATTCACTGTTTACCCTACTCAAAAAATTCAAATATAACTTAGCATCACCCTAAATAGCACTCTTCGATAGAAAAGTTGCCGAATGATTGAAAAGCGCTGGCACAAAATTGTTTAATCACTCCTTGTTTGGAGTCTAGATTGAAGGTCGACACCACGATGCACAATACAGAAAACAACTGAAGGTCTTAAAGTATACATGCAAACACGCTATAACGTCAGAGGGATGGGCCTAGAAATATAAACAACGCTATTGATAGATTCTCGACCCAATTTGGTGCAAAGCAGTGCTCATAGACAAGAGGTGAACCATGGGAAGACGACATCACTGACATTGCTCGCCCCAGTTAATGTGACTGCCAGTTTCCAGAGTTAGATCTATTCGCCTTATGTTGGATAAAAAGTACGATCTCGCGATAGTTTCGAGGAGATTTTTCATCAATCTAATTAGTTCCCATCCAGAAATAGGCGTTTTAAACGATGTCGTTGCGAGCGGTAGCGCGGCAATCTCCTGCAGGTCGCTCCAATTCAGTTAATGATGTACGCTCTACACGATGAGATTGCCGCGCTTCGCTCGCAAAGACGAGTTTCTGGATGGGCACTAATTAGTGGCGATACGATTAGCGGTATTCAGCGTATTCGAGCGGCCCAGATTTTAGGCCATCCTCCAACCTTATGCTTTTTGTCATGAATGATTTTTTGAAGATGCTCGAAAAAGCTACTACCTATTACATAAAATACCCTTGAATTCGACAAAATATCTGCAGAGAGGTTAGAGAAAATAATTCAGCGAAAAAATAAAGTGTTGTCTTTTTTCATAGC
>JBLHNZ010000270.1:0-5804 GCA_047623245.1 Oceanicoccus sp.
AAACATCAACGGATGTGGTTGCGGTAGTTGTATCTACAGTATCACCGCCACCACCACAGGCCGTTAAGGTGAATAGCAGGCATGCCGATAAAGCGGTTTTATAGAATTGAAGCATTTAATAACCCCGGTTAAATAAAATGATTTTTTCAACCGGGAAGATTTGGAAATCCTAATCGATTGGCCGTGCTATAAAGCACTCACCGATCAGAACCCCGGAACAGCAAATTGGGAAGGGTAAGAGGGCCACACTAACAGACTACACTACACATGACATCACTTAAGCAGGGTATACGGCACAAAATGGGTTATCTCGATACCTGTCGCTATCTTGAATTGAGTCGTTCTCGGTTGTTCATCGCATAAATCTCAGCGCCCGGTATTGGCCGAAGTTTGCCTGCCACACCAGTTATTTGAGCGTCTCCTTTGGAGGAAACAGATACCCAAAATCGATGTATCAGCAATGACAATCGAACTAAATCACACTTTGCTATTCTTTAAATGTGCCGCAAAGATACAAGTTAGACCTGCGTCACAATTCAATAAATAAAACCACCCACTGTTCCAGAAAATAGAAGCAGGTCAATAATTTTCATAACGAAACAGCTATCTTAGTAATTCGAAATTATAGTTGCCTATTATGTATATCGATTTCCTTCTTAAACGTAAAAAATCGCCAAGGCTTGAAAATCACGAACCGACCCCAGCGTCCACCAATCGCAGAAGCGCCAGACTGGAAAGACGCCGAAGAGCAGATCGCCGCAGAGGTAATAGCCAAAATTACATTGGGCCATCCAGGCGGGAAACTATAGATCAAAGAGAGGTATTAGCTGAACGTCGAGAAGATGTAACTGAGGGGCTGCTTGAGTTATCCCCGGCATAAGTCGGGAGATTTACCTTTCAACTGTAACTGAGTTCGAAGTGAGCTCATTGCTCATTAGGCATTGATTAGACGCGTACCATTAATGTGCAACTAGAGCCAGGCTGGCTAGAAAAGACAATAGGATGGCAATGTATGCTACTTGATATTTTAGTGAATCTGATAAGAAGCGCAAAAACGTTCAATACTGATGAGCCCCCTAGTGGGGGGTACGGTTCTATTCAAAATCAACGAAAAAATAAAGATCGCAGATCTTGTACGAATCCGAATCTCTCAGGATATTCAAGACGCATAACGATTGCTGAGCGTCGTGGGCAAACGAAAGAAGGGGGGCTTGTTCTGTATCTCGTTGATTGAAGATCTAAATACGATGCAGGAACTGATCTTCAAAGATGAGGCTGAAATAGTCAATTCTGCTTGCAAACCCTACTTGACTGCAAAACTGGAAAGAGCAATTATTTCTTAACGCCGAGCGTTGCCTGTTGGCCGAAAGCAGAAGCTCAGGTTACGACTACGAGCGTCTCCTTTGGAGAAACAGACGCCTGGAATCAGAATTTCAGAGGCAGAAAACGACCCGAAACGGACCCCTAACTACTCCGGGAATTCCCTTTATTGGGCTTTAATAGCGTATCGCATGCTTAACACAGGTAGTAATATTGGCTGGCATCTGTTGGCATAATCTCTGCTTTACTGTGGCCACAGTGTGGGTAAGGTAAGAGTAGGCTCTAAAATTATTGCTGACATCCTAATCGCAACCTAAATTGCGCGTAAATTGTGCGAGAACTCATCAGGAATGCGTTGATAAAGGTTAGCTGAAGTTAACTCGATTTTATTCATTAAAAGTGTTTGTCTGGAGTCGGCCAAAGTCTGGTCTTCAAATGTCTCAAGTAGTGCATTTTGCATTCGTTGGAAAGTGTCCATATCGGCGTTTCCTCTTGTGATATAGGGAGGAGTTGGTGCCGAATAGGTAAACCCTAGTGGGCGTGTTCCCTTGATGGCTGCCGGGCGATATCGCTTTAATAGTTCGTAGGTTATGCAGTCTATAGAAGCTACTTCCGCCTGCCTCTTTTTTAGCAAAACCAGGCTTTCGGCGTGGCTGCCGCTGATTTTGATTTCAGAAAAAAACTTATTATTGTGACTATGTGGAGCGACCAGTGAAAAAAGTGCGTTCATTCCTGAATGCGATTCGTGGCCGTTTATCACCGCCACTGTCCCTTCCATATCGATTGCATCGCAAAACAGGCTGTCTTCCGGGACTATAATGAGGCTCGAGTAATTACCATTCGAACAGCCCGGGCCATCAAACCAGGGGGTAGCAAGTACCTGAAGACGGTCTTTGTAACCGTGAACAATGTCATACCCACAGCTTTGACTTATAAACATGTTGTCATCTGACCAAAGAGAACTTACTGGTTTATCATGTGTAAGTCGCCGAGGGACATGGTTGATACCCTGATGCCGAAAATGTCGAGCCATTCCTGTCCACAGTGCATCGAGCGCATGACGAACTTCAACAATATCGTACATCGGAAAACTGGCTATCATTACGGCTACCTCATCGAATACCTGGCATATATAGTATAGGGATACACTATTATTTATATAGATAATAGTTGAGAGATCCAATGTTAGCTCTGAGCCGATGGCAGAGGTTATCGAATAAAATCTTAAGGTCTGTCCCATGGCCGTAAGTCGTCGCTGACCAATTCGTTTTGAGCGTCAGCTTGGAGAAAACAGACCCTCAGAATCAGATTTTCGGCGGCAAAAAACGACCCAGAGCCGACAAATGACCGTGGCCAGGAAGACGGTCGAGAAACACGTTTTACATTGGCATCAGCTTTATACCCAAAAAGAGGGGCCGGCCCTGAGCAGCAGAAAAAGAAAAAGGCCACTTCCGAAGAAATAGCCTCTATTCTGGATTGCTATGTAACACGTTGGCAGCGATGGGCTGCCGCAGGATTACAGGGTATTACAGTCACGATGCTCGGCCCTGAGTTTGTTGCCGTCGTCAATAATCTACTGAAGGAAACATCGCGCAAGGTATCCGAAGTGATCGCATTGAATTTCCGCGATCCGACCTACGGCGCTACCAACGGTGGATTGCTGCCTGTTGAATGCCAGGTGCCTGGAAAAATTGGAATAGCACTGTTTCAGCCGAAAAAATCAGTGTGGTGAATTGATGATGGCCGGGTAGACGGGTGTTTTCGATGGGTTTCAGATACTGGCTTTCTGCCTTGATATGCAGGGGTGCCGCGTTTATTCTTCCTAATACTTGCATGCGATCTAGTAATGATAAAAGGTAATCCCAATGAGCGAGCTCCACTCGATTAATGACCCCGATAGGCTGAATGCCCTTTATAGCTACAACATGCTCGATACCCCTAGTGAATTCGAGTTTGACGCTTTAACTGAGCTCGCAGCTGAAATCTGCGGCTTCCCCGTAGCACTAATTAGTCTTATGAGTGAAAACCGCCAATGGTTTAAGGCGAACTATGGGCTTCCTGGACTCGTCGAATGCCCACCTGAAATCTCAATCTGTTCGACAACTATTTGCTCAAACGAACTCCTCTACGTGCCGAACCTTTCGAAAGACTCCCGTTTTAATGATCTGCCCGCAGTCGCATCCGAGCCGCATCTTCGCGCCTACTGCGGCATGCCAATGATAAATCGTGAAGGATATGTGCTTGGGACTCTGTGCATTATGGATTTTGAAACGCACGAACTAACTCCAGCAAAAAGAGAGGCTATTCGACGATTAACTAGTCAGGCCATGTCGTTGCTGGAACTGAGGCGGAGCGTAAAAGAGCAGCACAAAGTGCTTGCGGAGCTCAGCGATGCTAAAAAAGCAATGGAAACTGAGCGCGAGAAGACTGACCAAATCCTGCGCAGTGTTTTCCCAGATTCAATCGTCAAGGAAATGGAAACGACCGGTAAAGTCGAGCCCCGGTTTTATGAGCTTGCAAGCATCATGTTTGTGGATTTCAAGGATTCGACGAGCTTAACGGAAGGTATGGAGCCAAAACGGCTAATTCAACACATCAACGACAGCCTTACGACCGTTGACAATATCGTCACTGCAAATGGAATTATCACCTTGCGTACTATGGGAGATGGCAGTCTCTGCGTCGCGGGGGTTCCTGAGACGTCCCAAACCCACCCGATCGACATCTGTTTGGCGGCTTTGCAGATTCAGCAAAAGTTTCGAGAGAAAAATCGGCAGCGCAAGATGCTTCGTCTGCCCGAATGGAAAATACGCATAGGTATTAATACTGGGTCCTTAGTGGCTGGCGTGGTAGGCGAAAACCGAATTACTTACGAAATATGGGGTAGCGCGGTTAATGCAGCGGCTCGCTTGGAACAGGAATGCGAGCCTGACAGCGTAAACATATCAGCGAGCACGAAACACTATATCGATTCGTTTTTTGAGACAAGGTCCCGTGGGCAAATTCAGATAAAAAATATGGGCGCTATAGACATGTATTTTCTGGACCGACTTCGCCCAGAGTTTTCTGCCGATGAGCAAGGCAGCATTCCAAATGAGTCACTGATCAATCAACTCAAAAATGGCGCGTAGCAAATAGGAATTCCAAACGGACAAACTGGCGATCGGCGCAGCTATTCGGTCGCCTCGTGGCAAGGGATGCTCGACGGTTGTCGTCGCCTTGTAAGTGCGAGCAAGATTTGACTGGGACACACACTTTCCACCCCACAGCTGACGCCCAGCGTGATAAAAAAACATCCTTCCACAGAACAGCTTAAATTTGTGACCCGCCCGGCCTACCGTGAGACTTCTTCCCGCTTTCCGGGTCGATCGGTCGCCCTATTTTCGCAAAGGGACCCATTGACTTTATGGCTTTTGGCCCCCGGGATATCGGCGCTGAATGGTGATGGTGATTCTCGGGATCACAGTCCATTGGTCGGCCGGGGGTCGCGTCGGATCTCGCCCGAACCGGCGGTGAGGGTGGCGGCGAAGGGCGAAATTCGAAAAAGCGGGCGCTGGGAAATTCTCGATTGGGGGCAAAAAACGGCACACTGCTGCCATTCAAGAATTGATGCATATTGACCTAATGGACCAGGAGCAGTGTTTGGTCGACGCGGTGTTTTAATAACTCACCGACGAGATCACACGCATTTTGAAAAGCACTTTAGTCCACCAGTCCCAGCTGCCGGGCAATAGTGGCGCTATCATAATAGTCGCGGCCTTCTACCACCATTCCATCTTTGACACGCATCACCGAGCAATAGCGGACTTCGGCTCGCTTGCCAGTTGGCGGGAAATCCCCGAGGCTTGAACGGAGTACTCCAGAATGAATGCCGGTGTTACGGAACTCCACCGTGGCCCATTCGCCGCATTGACTTACAATAACATTCTCCACTTTGCAAAGACCGTCCGGGAAGGCCTCACGCCATCGATAGTAGTCATCCTTGTAAGCATCCTTTCCCGGAAGCTTCTCGCCGCGCGCAATATCCTCGAAATCGCAATCCTCAGCGATTACTGCAGCGCCTCTGTCTGGGTCACTCATATCCCACGACTCGTGGAACTGGCGGACGATCTTCTCAGTTGGGTGCATTGTTTGGATACCTCTATGTGTATATCCGAGGAGTATGACATTTTCAGAAAATCGTGTCGAAACAATCCCTCGCAGATAGGCCCGCTTTGGGTCGAGTAACAGCCGCTGACCGAAAATTTCCGAGCGTCCGCTTTTTGGAAATCCCCATACTTAGAGATGCGTCTTTCGCAAGGATTGTGCTGGATAGGATTGCATCGTACTGGACTAATAATGGGCTAATTCCAAAAAAACTTAGATGGAATTATCTGCAAGCTACTGATTAAAATGGTGCCCAGGGGCGGAATCGAACCACCGACACGAGGATTTTCAGTCCTCTGCTCTACCGACTGAGCTACCTGGGCTTATTCGTGGAAGCG
>JBLHNZ010000271.1:0-5804 GCA_047623245.1 Oceanicoccus sp.
TTCAGCATACCCCGAACGCTTAAAGGCGTCGTTATAAAAGTTGGTTTTCGACGAACCCATCGCCCCAAGAGTAAAGGCCATGGCCGGTTTTCTCGCTTCAATCATTTTGTCTAGATCGTCGCCAATTTCGATACTCCCGCCTATCTGAATATCAATGTCCTCAAACTTACGGCCCGATTTCGCGGCGCCTTTGCGCATGGGGTCAAAAAATACATCCGCGTGTTCCGGAATGAAAGACGTACCCAGCCACCCGTCAGCTACCTCACCGGTAAATTCTAAAGATTTTGGACCTAGCGTGGCTAGATAGAGAGGCAGGTCGGGCTGGGGAGGCTGGGAAAGACGAATCGGCTTACCTTCACCGTTGGGACGAGGCAAGAGGTAGTGCTCTCCGTCAAATTCTATTTTTTCGCCGCGAAGGCCCATCTTTATAACTTCGACGCACTCGCGGAGCCTGCCTAGGGGTTTTGCAAACTTTTGTCCATGTAAACCTTCGACCACCTGCGGGCCACTGACTCCGAGCCCTAATAAAAAACGACCTTTTGATACGGTAGACATACTTTGTGCCGTCATAGCAATCATTGAAGGCACTCTGGCTGATATTTGCATTATTCCCGTGCCGAGCTTAATTTTTGTCGTGCGAGCTGCCATAAATGCAAGTGGAACGATAGCGTCCATACCCCAAGCTTCTGCCGACCAAGCTTGGTCTACACCCAGTTTTTCGGCTTCGACGGTAAAGTCGGCTAGTTCATCCCATTTTTCACCGTTGTAGTAGGCACTGCCAATTGCTATTGATGTTTTCATTCAGGTTAACTCCGTAAAAGGTAATTCGTTATCATTTATGTGACCCGAAAACACGCCATCAATTTCTAATAACCGTTTTGTAGTAGACAATATTGGCAGCAAGTTTGGCGAACCTAACGCCGCAGTTTCTACAATATTTAAGTCAATAAGCGGATGGTCGATGAATTTTCAATCAACATTACTATATTGCTGCAACAAGGTCGATTGTCACTACGTGCAAAACCTGGCCATTTCCATTGGAATGCGTATATTAAAACGCCATTACAGATAAGCAGCAAATACTTGAACGGATTGACTATATAACTTATAACGTAGGCAGTCACATTCAAAAATTTGAAATACATAAAGCCTTAATGAAAAAGATTGTTGGAAATGGAGCGTAGAAAAAACTAATGAAAGTCAGTGAAGCAATTGCGTCAAGAACATCTATCCGAGCGTTTCTGGATACTCCGGTTGATACAGAAGTACTACGAACATTGTTGGAAAAGTCTTCCCGCGCAGCAACAGGAGGTAATTTGCAACCATGGCGTGTATTCGTTATTAACGGGCCGACTATGCCGCGCTTCCTCGAATTTATGGAAAACCAGCCACAACAGAAAAATCCAGCCTATGAGGTATATCCAGCGCCACTGATAGAGCCCTACAGGTCGTCGAGGTTTAAAGTAGGCGAGGATATGTACGCGCTGCTAGATATTCCTCGAGAAGACAAAGTAGCCCGTATCGGGCACCTAATGCGTAATTTTAAATTTTTTGATGCTCCCGCTGCTTTTTTTCTTTTCGTCGACAAAAGCATGGGGCCCCCTCAATGGGCCGATCTTGGTATGTTTTTACAGAATTTCATGTTGCTAGCCAAGGAGGCGGGTCTGGATACCTGTGCGCAAGAAGCTTGGTCAAGCCGCTCTGAAGGTGTCGCGAAATTTGTAAAAGCAGAAGACAATTTAATGTTGTTTTGTGGCATGGCAATCGGATGTCGCGACAAAGAGGCGCCGGTAAACCAGTTGGTATCTGCACGTGAATCGCTAGACAACTGGTCGAAATTTGTCGAGTAGAACGCGCTTAGTAGCTTCAATAAAGTCATTATAACGGGAACTATTTATTTATGATTGATTTATATTATTGGCCCACGCCAAACGGTTGGAAAGTATCAATAATGCTCGAAGAGTGCGGTATCGACTACAAACTACATGCAGTTGATATCGGAGGCGGCGCACAATTTACCCCCGAATTTCTAAGAATTAGTCCGAACAATCGAATGCCCGCCATTGTTGATCGAGATCCTATCGGAGGAGGGGAGCCGTTAGCGATATTTGAATCAGGCGCCATTCTGGAGTATCTCGCAGACAAAACAGGGCAGTTTCTTCCAAAACAAGGTGCTCAGCGTTATCAGGTTTTGCAATGGGTTCATTGGCAAATGGCCAACCTCGGGCCCATGATGGGTAATGCAAATCATTTCAAGAACTATGGGAAAAATATGATAGACGACCCCGCGCAATTGGAGTACGGAACAAAACGATTCG
This sequence comes from Oceanicoccus sp., assembly GCA_047623245.1. Lineage (GTDB taxonomy): Bacteria > Pseudomonadota > Gammaproteobacteria > Pseudomonadales > Dasaniaceae > Oceanicoccus. The sequence continues at coordinate 2,319 of JBLHNZ010000271.1, forward strand.
TGGGAGAGGTCGATCGACTCTGTGGTGTTATGGATGCGCAGCTTGGGTCAAACACTTATCTTGCTGGGGACCAATACAGCATTGCCGATATCGTTACGTGGCCATGGGCGATGTTAGTGGGAAGACTAATCGATGAGTCCGTATGGGATGATTTTCCTCATCTCAAGCGATGGGTCGACGAAGTGGGAGGTCGGCCAGCGGTTCAAAAAGGCCGAAAAATCGGCGAAGAAATGGGCAAACAAGAGCGTAGCGAAGAAGAAGAAAAAGCGCGACGAGAGCTACTCTTCAATCAAACTAACGATAAAGTGAGAAAAGCTCGAGAGGAAGCAGCAAGTTCTGTTTCTTAAAAGTCGGGTCAGAATCGATTTTCTTGGAACCGTTGAACTAAATAATTGCTTGACGGTTATCCGCATATTCATTTTTTAAGTAAGGGCTTTAACATTTCGGGGCCTATTCACGGGATGGAACGGACTCAGGCTAAGAATTGGTCAGAATTAACAAATTATCGACATTGGATTGGGTAGAGGGGAAGTCATTCGGAGTTCTAGATAGATAAAAACTGTCAAAAAATATCTACGGTACCAGTGATTCTTTACTGTGCTCAGCAACGGCTAATTCCTTTCAGTTTAAAGTGACTCTTTGGGAGTTGCTGTGCGTGGGCTTAAATCGATGAGATTCATACGTCGACGCAGGCTTCGCGATATCGAGTCCACTAGAATATTCAGCATTGCTGTTGTTAATATTAATAAAAATGCTCTGTCAAAGCGCAGATCCTCAAACGCAGAGTCGACATAAAACCCGAGTGTGTGGACACCCAAAATGCCTAAGATGGCGGTCTCTCGAATGATAACTTCCCAGCGATAGAAAAGAAAAGCTAGGAATCGTCTGTAAATTCTCGGGACGACTTCAAAAACGTACAAGTTTACGCCTTTGTTAGCATCAATCCTCATGTCCAGGCTATTGCTGTATTGTCCAACAAGATACGCAACGATAGCGCCGTTATGGATAGATAAGGCAATAATCGCAGGAAGCATGGAAGGGCCGAGGATCAGTGTCATTACGAAGGTCAAAATCAATTCAGGCGTAGACCGAAAGACCACTAAGGAAATATGGCCTAAACCTCTTAGCGGTGCGTTCAAAAATAATTTTGATACCAAAGGAAATAAAATAAGAGTGACCATTCCGCTCGCTACCAAAGCGATGACGCTTAACACCACCGTATTGATTACACCCTCTGAGATATCATTAAGAACCAGTTGCCAGAACCACTGCCATAAAACCTGTAATTGTTGTAAGTCCCATACTATGGCCCCGCGCAGGGGGGAAGGTACGATATCTTCTGTAATAAACCGAGATAACAGGTGCCAGGACACCGGGTCACTGTCCGGTAACCATAGTAATGCGCCGATGATATACAGGGGTAATAGTTTTATCTGTAACCAAAAACGTAATGTAGCAATAATGAAAAAGAAAATATAAAGTAGGGCAGCAGCTTGCGAGTACAGTCCCTGGCTAAACGCTGTTTCCAGATGAAACCCAAGAGTAGGTAGACCGATAAATCCAAGTATGGCGCTTGACCGTATACCACATTCAAGACGATACAAACTGTATGATTTAAAGTGAACAAAGGCTTGTGGTAATCGAGTATAAAGAAACCGCGACAGCCAATCGCTGCGCGAAGATGTTACTTGCCAGGCAGTTTGATCGCTTTCCTCCAAAATTTCTGCGTAGACTTTGGCAAAAATCCCAGTAAATGGAATCGCGATTGCGAGTACACCGGTCAACGTCGAAAGTCCAAATACTTGCAGGAAAAGCAACGCCCAAAACAGTTCGTGAATGGCACGAATAAAGGCACAAAAGGTTCTAACAAAACGCCATTTAAAAAAGAGGGCGAGAATAAAGCCGCAAACATTTGCAACAAAGGTTCCGAGCAAAGCGAAGGCTAAGGTATTTATTATCGATGTAAATAGATTTTCCGTGGAAAAAAAATCAGGAGTGATTGCGCCGAAGCCAATTTTTCCCAGCTCAAACCATGGGCTTGAGGTAACAATTTCACTGTCTGCAAAAAACAAAAAAACGAGCGCAAGTAGTACAAAAAACAGACTAACATTTTTGAGTTTTTGTGCGCTACTGGCCTGTTTCGGGCGAGGGAAGAAGCTCATCAGTTTCGATAGATCTCGGCCAAGTCCTGTTCTTTTAGGTTGGCTGTTCTTTCATCGACCACTATTTCACCTTGGCGAAGCCCTATGACTCTATCAAAGTGTGTCAACGCTTGCTCGCGATCGTGAAGGGCGACTACGACCGTCTGATGTTTGTTCGTAACCAACTGAAGTAAGGTGTCGGCCTGATAGTTATCGACAGCAGAGACTGGCTCATCGCCGAGAAAAATGTCGGCTTGCCGGTATATCGCTCGTGCCAGTGCAGTGCGCTGTCGCTGCCCGCCTGAAAGTTGGTCAATGGAAGTACGTAGTTTCGATCTCAGTTTGAATTGATCACAAAGTAATCCGATTTCGATCAGTTCTCGAGGTCTAGGAGATACTAGGCTCAATATATTGTAGGCGAGGTTATGTCTTTGCAGGCTGCCCATATAGATGTTGTGGAAGACGCTTAATATATCAACCAGTCCTAGTTGTTGAGGACAATAAGCGGTCGACTGTTTCTGTTGTTGGTATAGTGATTGTAATAAGGTGGTTTTCCCCGAGCCGCTAATACCTAAGAGAGCGACTTTTTCGCCCCGCAGAATGTTCAGAGAATCAACTTTTAGAATATCGTCGTTAGCGTAACCCAGCGTTTGATTGTTAAAAGTGAAAACATGTGGCTGGGTCATTAATGAATTGTCCGATTATTATGTTGCTGCGCGCCGATGCTTTCATATCGGGATGATATTCAATCAATTAGACCAATAGAGCGAGCGACGTTTTCAACGGGCTTAAAATCATCGTTATTCGCCGATATAAAGCTAGTGCGGGGAAATGAGTTTAGCAACTCAAGATCATTCATGTCGAGCAAAGCATTTTTCACTTTCTCTATAAAACCGTCCCCCCAATTTCCTTCTACGTCACCTCGTATAGACCATTGGTAGTCTGGGTACGTCGGTGTTTTCCAAATGACCTTGACATGGCTGGCATCAACTTTGCCGCTCGCCAGCTCCCGATCCCAAACCTTATAATTAACCGCTCCGATGCCATAAGCTCCAGACTGTACCAGCGCTATTGTTCTGGAGTGGTCTCCGCTGAAGCCAACCCGGCTAAAAATCTCGTCGGGTGTTGCACCGAATTGTTGCTTAAGGAAATATTCTGGCATTAAACGGCCCGATGTCGAGCCTTTGGATCCAAAAGTAAAACTGTGTTGTTTGATTGCATCTTCCAGTGTATTCATTGGCTCCAGGCCAGTGTCTTTGTGCGCAATAAAGTACGTCTGGAAGCTTTGGTCTTCGTATCCTTGTGCGATAACTTTGGAGCCTGGCACCAACAAGCGAGCGCGTAC